>JAHEXS010000061.1 GCA_023252015.1 Candidatus Nitrosotenuis sp.
AATTTAGGCTCAGATTGTTTGATTGGTGCCACTCCATTATTGTGGTTTGCTATTCAGAAAGAACATAAATTTATCAATCGATTCGCCCACAGGTAAGATATGAAGGACATTAACGACATCATGCCCAAGATCTCAAATATGAAATGGGGTGCTCTGACTAACAAGTATCCTACAAACAAGAACGTAAATGAGCTGAACAAGTTGCTTCCACATGACAAAAGATGGCACACGGTGTTTGATCTTGAGGACCAAGTCTATGTTGACGATGTCCGAGTCTGGAAAAAAGATAAAAAAGCTTGGACTTAGGATCCCATCATTCCTGGTATCTTTGGCGGAATTCTATAAGGCTTTGTTACCGAAATCCCATTATCGGCAGTGACTTTGACTTGCCGTAACGAGTTTTCAGACGGTGGAGACAGGATTACTTTTTGCCCAGGAGTCAAAGTGCCAAGATTCAGCACGTCGCCATCACCATAATTTACAATCACATTAGTCAGAGGTTTTGCACCGATATTTTGAACCATCACACGTGCAGTAACAAACAGGTTCTGAGGATCCTTGAGTGGGTCCACGTCAATCTCATAGTCTTGTGATGAAAACATTCCCTTGGATAATGAAAGAGATATGATTACTCCAATTCCAATTATTACCACGACTCCAATTATTATAAAAAACTTGTACTGAGACACCATCAAATGAACAGACGCAATACTAATTTAAAAATAATTCAACTAGAATAATTTGGAATTATTTTCCGCCTTGTTCGGGAATGGTTGAAAGCGTAATTGTGGATATCACGTTTGGTATTTTGCGTATTTGTTTAGTTACTATATCCGATACTATTTTGTGGGTCTGCCCTTGAACCTTGATAAAAATATCATACATTCCATATGTTCCATGTGCCTCTTTAACTCCATCAACTTTGAGAACATCGCGCATTACCTCCATTTCGTGAGCTATTTCACATTTTACCAAGACAAACGCAATCTCCATTTTATTCGCCCTTCATTTCCTCTCTTGTCTTGAATACTGGCTTTATTCCTAGTGTTGAGTAATCTCCGGTGGTACACGTAAAGCACATTGAGTCATGTGGTATGCCAACGGCATTTGCCAGATTTTCCGCATCGTTGTATCCCAAAAAGTCAGCCCCAATATCTTTGCGGATTCTTTCAATTACTTGTTCATCTGTGGCATCGCCTATTATTCCAGTTGCCAATTCATCCTGCGATGGAAAGTCAATTCCTGCATAGCACGGATACTTGATTGGCGGATATGTGATCAGCATGCTGATTTTTTTTGCGCCTGCTCTCCTTAGCGCTTTTATGATTGCCTTTGAGCTAGTGCCCCTAACCAGACTGTCATCAATTACAACCACGTGCATTCCAGTAATAATTTCTGTAATTGGTATAATCCAGCGATTAATTTCGACGCGGTCGCTTTGGTGCGGTTCAATAAAACTTCGCAGTGGTCCCTTTTTGCTGTACCTGTCTTTGAGCAATCCTTCATCAAATTGCACGCCAAGTTCTTGGGCATATCCTAACGCTGCAGGTCTTGCAGAATCTGGAACAGGGATTACCAAGTCTGCATCTTTGATTGGGAATTTTCTAGCTAGAAATTGGCCAATTTTTTTTCTTGCAACATAGATGTTTGTTCCCTCCATCCTAGATGTTGGGTGCGCAAAATATGTGAATTCGAATGAGCAGTGTGCGTGTTTTTTTTCCTCTGAGAACATTTCAGATTCTATTCCAGCATTACTAAACTTCAATAGTTCGCCTGGAAGTACATCACGAACTAGTTTTGCACCAATTGCAGTAAGTGCGGAGGATTCAGAGGCAACAATTGTTACTTGCCCTTCTTCTTTTGAGCCAAGAACCATCGGCCTAAATCCGCGCGGATCACGTGCCGCATATACTGCATTATCATCAGATACAAAAGTAAAGCAATACGAACCGGCCATCTCGTTTTTTAGAATAGATAATGCGTTTCCAAGCTTGCCGTTTGTGGACATTAGCGAGACCAGTCTTTGAGCGGCAATCAGAGTATCACTTGCGTTTTGTGGGGTAAACGTACAGCCCCCAACAAGGTTTGCAAGCTCTGCAACATTTGCTATTGTTCCGTTGTGCGCAATACAGAGATCCTTTACCTTTAGCGGTTGAGCATTTTCCAGATTGCTTTTTCCAACGGTTGAATATCTCACATGTCCTATTGCTGCAGGCGATGCGTATTCTTCAGTAATTTTTTGAAATTCTCCGGATGCACCAGATACAAGTCCAAGTCTTTTGAATGGTTCTTTTTTTGGAATTGCAAGTCCCCATGCCTCTTGTCCTCGGTGTTGTAGCGCACGTAACGCGTCAATCACCATTGGGATTACGTTTGTTCCATCCCTACTGAAAATTCCAACTACGCCGCAGTTTTCTTTAACCATGCAAAACCAAATCCTTTAGTGAATTAAACCACGTGTCATGTGCTTTATCAACGCTTAGTTTTGCAATTACCTTTTTGCTTTTGGAAAATGTAATATTCTTTCCCTCAAATTTGCCAATTATGCCAAAGTTTACCTTTTTTGTTTTGAGATAGTCCAATACAGCGTCAAGATTTGATTTTGATATTGACAACAAATACCTAGAATGGCTCTCAGAAAATAAAATCTTGTCATCTGGGAGTTTTGAGGACGGTATGTTATCAAGCGATATCGTGCATCCAATGTTACTAGTCATTGAAAGTTCAGATACTGCGATTGCTAGTCCCCCCTTTGAACAATCATGGGCATTTTTTGCCCATTCGTTTTCAATTATGTGTATTACGGCATTCATGTTTTGTTTTGACTCCTTAAAGTCAACTGTCGGGCATTTTCCGCCAACAAACCCATGAATGTACTCATAGTATTCAGAGCCGCCAAGCTCGTCTTTTGTAGTTCCAATCAGAATCAGAATGTCGCCTTGCTCTAGATTTTGCGGCGGTAATGGTTTTTTCTCAATTAGTCCCAAGACACCAATTAGTGGTGTCGGTTTGATCGGCCCCTGCGGCGTCTCATTGTACAGACTGACTTTTCCCCCAACGCACGGAATATCAAAGTATTTTGAGAATTCCGAGATTCCTTTTAGTGATTCTAAAAATGTCCAAAAGATTTCCTGGTTTTCAGGATTGCCGAACTGCAGATGATCAACCATTCCAATTGGAGTGGCGCCAGTACATACCACATTTCTGCATGCCTCTTCAAAGCACCCAATCGCTCCATTTTTTGGATCAATATAGCACTGCTTTGGATTTCCATCTATTTTTGCAGCCAAGTATTTTCCGTTATCCAATCTAAGTACGGCAGAATCCATTCCAGGCTTTACCACGGTGCGTATTCCAACCTCATGATCATACTGGCCATACACCCAGATTTTGCTTGCGATGTTCGGACAGGATAGTAATTTCATAATTGTTTTGGAAAGATCAGAGACGGGTTTTGGTTCCTTCTTTTTTTGTAATTCTTTTAGATATGCTGGTATCTTTGACGGTCTGTCAAGAAGAGGTGCGTTCGCAACAATTTCGGCAGGAATCGATGCCACTACAACGTTGTTGTTTTTGACCTTCATTATTTTGTCCGATGTCACTTTTCCAATAACTGAACATGTTACTCGGAACTTTTTGCAAATGGATTCTAGTTTTGCGAGTTTTTTCTTGTCAGTTATGACTAGCATTCGTTCCTGTGATTCCGATGTCATGATTTCCCTTGGATTCATGTCAGATTCTCTTGTGTGGACACGATTCACATCAAGCTCAATTCCTATACCAAGCATGTCAGCAGTTTCAGAAATTGCGCACGAAAGCCCGCCTCCGCCCAAATCCTTTAATGCCTTGATACAACCCTCATTTCTCGCCTCAAGAGTTACCTCGATGATTAATTTTTCAATAAATGGATCCGGAATTTGTACTGCCGAGCGGTTCTCTGTTTCAAGCGAATCAGATGCAAACTGTGCACCGCCCATTCCATCACGCCCTGTTGGGCCGCCAAGTAAAACTACCACATCTCCAGCATCCGCATGATTTTTGATCAGTCTATCTTTTTTGCCAAACCCAATTGACGCAACATCAACTAGAGCATAATTTGTATAACACTCATCAAACTCCACCTCGCCACCTATAGTTGGAATGCCAAGACAATTCCCATAGTCCGCAATTCCAGTTACCGCGTTTTTGAACAGCCACCTTGCTTGGGAATCTTTTTCTATGTTTCCAAAACGAAGTCCGTCAAAAAGTGCAATCGGTCTTGTGCCCGCAGATAAAATATCTCGAATTACCCCTCCTACTCCCGTTGCCGCACCGCCATACGGCTCAACAGCTGAAGGATGATTGTGGCTTTCTATGTGGACAGTTATGACGTACCCATCCCCAACGTCCAGCACTCCGGAATCAAATCCCTTTTCTTGAATAACGCGTGGGCCAGACATTGGAAGTATTTTGAGATGTTTTTTTGAAGACTTGTACGAGCAGTGTTCAGACCATTCTGCTGCAACAATGTGCATTTCTGTGTCGTTTGGTTTTCTTTTAATTTTTTTTGAAAGATAGTCCAGTTCTTGTGGCTGCAGACTCATTTTCTTGCACCAACAGTAGTAATCAGAGACTCAAAAATTACAGATGCAGGCTTGCAGTCTTTTGGATTTATTTCAGCCTCGACTGCACGCTCAGGATGAGGCATCATGCCAACCACGTTTCCTTCCTTGTTGCAGATTCCAGCAATATCAAATACAGAATTATTTACTGATTCGCCATACCTAAATACAATCTGGTTGTTTTTCTGGAGGGTGTGTAATGTGGCCTTGTCAACATAGTAGCGTCCCTCTCCATTTGCAATAGGAATTGGGATTTTTTCTTTGATGGCAAACTTGTTTGTAAACGGAGTCTTGTTGTTCTCTACTATAAGCTCAGTCCATCTACACATAAAATTTAGTGATGTGTTCTTCAGCAACACTCCAGGCAAAAGCTCGGATTCTACCAATATCTGAAATCCGTTACATACCCCAAGAACAGGCATTCCCTTATCTGCCATTCTTTTGACATCGGATATGACGGGGCTGTGTGCGGCAATTACTCCTGCTCTCAGTCTATCACCATAAGAAAATCCACCTGGAAGGATTATCGCATCTAGATCCTTTGGAAGCTTGTCCTCATGCCAGAAGTATTTTACATCTAATTTGAAAACGTCAAGTAAAACATGGTACATATCGCGATCGCAGTTACTTCCAGGAAATACTACAATGCCGACCTTCACACAGTGATTTGTACGATGGTATTAATTAATTAAATCACAAATTCTGTTGTCTGCCTCGAAGACCACACAGAACAAATCACAACAAACCTTTTTTATCTTCAGAACATTGAACACGAAATATGGGACAAGTTCGAGACATAATGAACAAGCGTGTAATCACCATATCAAAAGAAAAAACGTGCTTGGATGCGGCAACCACGCTTCAGGAAAAAGACATTAGCTTTCTTGTCGTGACTGAAGGCCAAAATCCAGTCGGAGTAATAAGCGAGGCAGACTTTGTTCGAAAGCTAGTAGCCAAAAACATGGTACCAGCCGAGGTTCCAATCTCTGAGATAATGTCCCACAAGTTCAGGTGGGTTGAACCAACCACGCTAATCGAGGATGCAGTTCAAAAAATGCTAAACAACAACATCCGAAGGCTACTCGTACTTGAAAACGAAAAACTCGTGGGCGTAATTACGCAAACGGACCTTGCCGCCCATCTAAGAAGCAAATTGCTCATTGATGGAACAATAAAATCAATTGAGAAAGAGGACTAGTTTACGGTGAAGGTTACTTTACTTACCATCGGATTATAGATTCTAAGTTCATTGCAGAGTTTTCTAATTGTGTCTTCTGCGGTTTTTTTGTTGGTTGTGTTTATTTGGAATTTTAGCGTTTTTGCCGATCGTATTTTTTTGACTGAGGAATAGCTTCCTTTTAGGACCAAGTCGTTTAGAATTGTAGCGCCTTCAGGATCACTGATTCCGGGTTTGTTTTCAATGATAGCTTGGACCTCAAACATCGGCATGAGGGGTTTTTTCTGTGCTGTAATATATTCAATTTGAAAACTATCAGAACTATTACTTGGTATTTTGTAATTTGAAAGAAATTAGCAAAGATAGAACCAAAGACAAAACAGAACCGATTTGCACTCAGACCCAGCGTATTGAATTTATATTGCATCGATGACCCAAGAATTACAGTGACACGTCACAGATACTGGAAGATAACATCAGATGACATTCAAAAGTATGATTATGATCAAGGCAAAATGCTGAACTGGGAAATCAAAGGCGTAAAGGAACCAGAAGAGGATGCTCGATTTATCGGAGTATTTTTGTACAAAAGAGGAGCCCCAATTGATTACACACCAACAAAAGGAATTGTATTTTATCACAACAACATTCTAAAAAAAGAAGTTGATGAAGTAACAAAATTCCTCAAAGACAGATTCGGAGGAAATGTCAGGGACAAGGGAATTCGCATATTTTTGGAAGACTCTAAAGAAATCTATTCAGGAAAAGACATAGGCCAACTTGCAAAGGATTTGGAATCACGCTTCAACCTCAAGGCTATCATCTCGCTAGAGTTTGAAAGTCTCACAGAAGAAGAGCGCAAAAAAGCAGGCCTCCCAGACGCAAAACTATTGCCAATACCCGGAAACCATAGCTAAAAAATCAGAACCTAAATAGACATTTGTTACATTAAGATATTAAATGTCAGAACTACATGGAATTTTCCAGCACATTGCAGAGCTTCGAACAAGGGTAACAAGAATAGCAATAGCTGTTGTAGTTATCATTGCAGT
>JAHEXS010000062.1 GCA_023252015.1 Candidatus Nitrosotenuis sp.
GTTAGATTTTTTTCTAGACCAAACATTTTCCCAATGTCCTTTTGCATCATATTCCATCATCTTCTTTTATTCAAATTCTCTAATAATGATTTGTTGAACAGATACTGAGTCCAAAGATTCGTGCCTACCCATCATTTAGAAAGGAAAGTGCAAAATTTCTTTTTATTGCAGAAGAGTAAAACTAACCTTCTAAATACACAGTTCAAAACCGTATGTTGTGAGCTTTGAGTTTATTGTGTTCTTTACAGCATTCAAGTACGTGTTTGTTGAAGGTGGGGAACAGGCTCTAGTTGGAATTGGCACACTAAGTAGAATTGGATATTCTCAAACGCTCAAAATTACTTTTATTGGTATAACAGTTGGCGTTTTTCTTTATTTTCTGTTTTTTAATGTGATAGGATTTTTCCCACACAAACCAGTTGAGATAGCACTAGGAATAGGACTGTTGTTTTTTGCATATACGATGTTTATGGAATTTTTTGAACATGGGAACAAGAAAAGCTCAATAAAATACAATCTCGGGTATTTTTACATTGCAATGCTTGAGGCAGTTGAAAACTCGGTTGCATTGGCAACATTTAGCATAATTGAGATGTCAAGTGCTATTTCTGGAGCAATACTGGCGATAGGATTGATTGTTGGTCTGTTATGGCTTGGAATAATCAAAAGAATTCCACTAAAGATTACTAGATTGATATCTGGAATTTTGCTATCACTTACTGGTATTCCACTGATACTATACGGACTTGATATTCCACATCCAGAATTTCTGCATTGGTTGATACCCCCATTATCATAAAAAAGACAAAAATTCTAGTTGTATTTCAGTGTCCCAGTCAGGTCGAGAAAACGAATATTCCTTTGATTGCACAGAAAAATTATCCTTAAAATTATTTGACATCTGAAATCTAACTTTATTCTCAGGCATCGGACACATTTTACTCCTTCCATGCATGGTAAAAAGCGCAAGATCTCCACGCCCTACCATATTTCCAAACAAGATGGCGCGGGGGATGGGATTTGAACCCACGGGTCCTTGCGGACATGGGATTAGCAATCCCACGCCCTACCAGGCTAGGCGACCCCCGCTCAAGGGTGCTAAGTTTTGGTCTGTAAATAAATTCACTCTTATTCGGATCGGGCGTAGTTTTTCACAATGTTTTCAAGCGGCATTCTTTTGCCGCCGACAATTTTGAGGTCCACTTGGATTTTCTTGTTCTTTATCGTAATGATGTTGTACGTGTTCTCAAAGAGGCCTCGGACGCGCTCTGACGACGTGGTTCCCGCGTTTACAATTGACAAATCCTTAAAGTTCCAGATCCACGGCCTGTGCTTGTGCCCGCATAATACCAGATTTACTTTGGTTGCAAGTATTGTTCGCAAAACGTCGCCCGCATCAATTACCTCAACTCTTGCAGACCCAGTATCTGGGATTCCAATCAAATGGTGGTGCATTGCCAAAATCTTGATCTTGTGCTCGTTTTTCTTCATGGTTCTCTCTAGCCAGAGGTTTTGTCGGTATCCTACTTCACCCTCATCACGGTCAGGCCTTGCAGTACCCAATGTTACAACTACTACATCGTCGTCCAGCTCGTTTACCGTTTCAAATGGAAAGTGTTTTTTGAACAGCAAATAACCCGTGTTTCTATAATCATGATTCCCAGATATGGTGATAATTTTTTTTGTCTCCAGTCTTAAAAGAAGTTTTTTGCACTTTGCATATTCTTTGGATAAACCCTCGTTTGTCAGGTCGCCAGTCACTATGATGGCGTCTGGCTTTAGCGAATTTACTTCTTGTATTACCGTCTCAAAAACAGATTCCTGAAACTGCGAGCCCACGTGAATGTCGGATAGCTGTACAATGATCACATGTATGATGTACAGATCTCGGTAAATTAGTTTTGTGAATATGAATTTTTTATAAGAGTTAAATAATCATTCCCGTCTCAAATCACTAAATTGAGCAAAAAAGCAACCGTGATCAGAGGAGACGGAATTGGTCCCGAAGTTGTTGACTCGATGATCAGAGTTTTAAAAGAATGCAACATCCAGTCCGAGCTCATTCTATCGGATGCGGGCTCGGAGCAGTGGCAAAAAAACGGCGAAAAAGACCCAACATACATTCCGGAATCCACAATGAAACTACTGGAGGGAACAGATGCGTGCTTCAAGGGGCCCACCACGACCATACCAAAGCCCGGAGCACCCAGAAGCGTTGCAGTCACACTGAGGCAGAAATTTGAACTATACTCCAACATCAGGCCAATCAAGACATACAAGAGAATTACTCCAAACCACAATCTGGACTTTGTCTGTTTTAGGGAGGCAACTGAGGGACTCTATACAGGAATTGAAATTCAGCTGACAGATGATGCGGCAATTGCAATTAGAAAAATAACAAGGCAGGGATGCAGGCGATTCATCGGCTCTGCCATCAACTGGGCGCAAAAGTACCAGATGAAAAAATTTGTAGCAATCACAAAACGAAACATACTCAAGATGACAGACGGAATATTCTGGGACGAGGTACAAACAGCTGGACAGAAAATTCCAGGACTTGACATCCAGGAAATCTATATCGATAACATGATGCAGCAGCTGGTGGTAAACCCAGAGCAGTTCAACGGCGCGGTTCTGGCAAGCACGAATCTGTTTATGGATATAGTATCAGAGTTGGCATCTGGGATTATCGGCTCAATTGGACTGGTGTATTCATCAAACATGGGCGATAGGTACGCAATGTTTGAGGCAGCCCACGGCAGCGCCCCGTCGTTTAAGGGACTAGGAACGGTAAACCCGACTGCGTCCATTCTGTCAGGGGCATGGATGGCAGAATATTTGGGCGAGCCCCACATCAGGGATGCGATATTTTCAGCAACAGAGCAGGTGATAAACGAAGGAACGCATGTCACGTTTGATATCGGAGGTAGTGCGACCACCGCACAGATGACTGATGCAATTATCAGTCTAGCAAAGACAAAGCTAAAGAAATAATTTTGTTGCCTGCACTACAATCAGTTTCTCAAAGAACAGCGACTTTTTTGCAAGTATCGTAACGGAAAATCCCATGGACCGAGTCTTTTCAATCAGGGTTTCATATCTAGCAAGAGACGACGTAAGAAACAATAGCTTGCCACCTTGCTTTACGCATGGTGCCGCAGAGTTGATTATTTCCAGTGGAATGACCAGCCCTTCTGGTCCGCCATCTGTTGTAATGTCCTGGATTTCGTTTGACGGCAAATATGGCAAATTGCAGATAACAAGATCAAATTCTTTTTTTATGGCGTCTGCTCCCTTGCAGCATACGGAATTTTGAATTTTATAGTCCTGGCTGATTAGTGCGGAATAATTGATATCGGTTCCAATTACAACTGAGAATTTTTCCTGCAGGATTTTTGCAAGATATCCAGAGCCGGTACCTATTTCAAGCGCAGAGTCTCCTGACTCGTTTGCCATACAGTCTGCAAAAAAGAACGTGTCCTCCGACGGGGTATACGTGTCATTGAGTGATTTGTTTTGCAATTTTTATGATTTCATCTCCTGATAACTCCTCTAGTCTTTTGGTGGACTGGACGGTTTGCCCAAATTTTTTCAAAATGTTTCCAAGCGTTTTTCGCCGATATGAAAATAGAGCATTCACTGTTTTGATCAATTCCTTGGATAGAATGTTTTTGTGCCTCAAACGCAACACCACAGAGTCAACCCGTGGGGGTGGACTAAAGTTTGCTTTTCCCACATGAATCATCAATTCCATATCAAACGCATAATTTGCTATTACGGATACTGAGCGCATTTCGTGGGACGATTCAGAAAAAAGCTTGTCAGAAAACTCCTTTTGCACCATTATTACTGCATGTGAGAACTTTTTTTGCGCAAGCCACTCTACTGCCTTTCTGCTTTGCGAGTATGGAAGATTAGACACAAATACAGAAAAATCCGCATCTGCCCTGAATCCGTCGCCATGGATTATCTCAAGGTTCGATATATTGGAGAACTGCTCCTGTGCCTCGGAATATAGTTCCCCGTCAGACTCGACGGATATTACGGATTTTGCCCTATCACAAAGAAGCGGAGTCAGGATTCCACGCCCAGTTCCAATTTCTAGGACCGTGTCGTCTTTTGTTATTTGAGCTGATTCAACTATTGATTTTGCGATGTTTTGTGATTGTAAAAAGTGCTGTCCTAGTCGTTGCCTTTTTTTCATCTCTTAACAAAGAGAGACACCTTTGACTCTCCTGTTATTTCGTCTAGGATTCTCTCGGTGATGTGCTTGATTGGTTCCTTTAGCCCCACTCGCATTTGCAGGTCATTAAAGTCTGTAAACTTTTTCTTTTCTCGCTCCTCAAGTATGCTTTTCATGTAGGTTTTCCCAATTCCAGGAATTAGTTCCAGCGCATGTATTCTTGGAGTTAGCGGCTGTGCATGGTTTAGGTAATCAACGAATCGCTGCTCATTGTTTGATACGATAGACTGGACGACATTTTTCAGCTCGCTTTGCGCAGCTGCAGAAATGGAATGATGGTCAAGCTTGCCAAGTACGGATAGAATTTTTGTTCTCCCTTCCTTTCCAATGTAAATTCTCTCGCCAATTTCAAATGAGGTGTTCGGCATCCCTAACACCTCAAGCAGTGTCAGCCGGTCTTCTCCAATTGCGGTAATTATGATTCCCTCGCGTCCACGGACAGTGCTTGACCTGCCGCGCGTGACATAGTCTAGGACATATGCATATTCTTCATACTTACGTGGTTGACTAGTACTCTTTTCCAAAGGAATTCACTTCTTGTATTAAGAATTCCCCTTGAGAATGTTTAGGATTTTTTCTAGTGTTTCAGCAAGAATTAGTTTTTTCCAGCCAAACGTAAACGCTCGAAGCTCAGCTAAGGAGCTTGGCATGATGTTTATAATTTCTACTGCTTCTTCTTCAGTTAGACCACAGTCTTTTTTCAGCTCTTGCTTGATTTTCTTTGCAGACTTTGCCTCTACTTTGGCAAACTTGGTAACATAATCATGAGTCCATCGCTGAATTTGATCCATCTTTTCAGCGTCCTCTTTTTCAAGAATTTCTTTTACTTCAGCAAGTGAAATTGGCTGGCTTTTCTTTACTTGTTCCATTTATTTTACACCAAACGGTTTGATATGGTCTAATCTAGTGATTAAGGTTTTCGTCTTGTTTCCGAGCTTTACGTTCATTGTGACTACCCTTCTGCTCACTGCTGTGATTCTGCCCACCTTTCCGTGATATCGCTTGTGAGGCATTGCCTTGTGCTGTCTTGGATCTATGATGACTAGTGCCTGCTCTCCGACATTGTATTCTCTCAATAGAAAAGAGACTCCACGCGGCGCATCCTTTGTTAAGACGGATCTGGACTTGTATCTAAAACCGTGAGAGTGGCCAGATGGCTTCTTTGTAGTCATAAAGAAATGGGTTGGAAGCCCTTATTTTAAGACTTAGTCAGAGTCTTCGGATTTTTTCTTCTTTTTTGTTTCTTCCTCTGGGTCTGCAACGCCGGCTTCGGTAACTGTAAAGATTACCTCTTGCTCAGGATGGTGTGGACTGTCTACCATTCTTGCGATTCTCTTTTTGCCAGACTTTTTGAAGTAAACACGATAGGTCCTAGTGTGAGCAACTACGTTTCCTCCAATTGCACGAATTGGATCGCCAAAGAACACGTCAGGAGATGCCATGACTTGGTTTGTTGCAATCGCGGCACAGTTGTATGTCTCTGCTGTTCTGACAAGCAAGTGTACAAAGCGGTTTATTCTTTGTTGTCTGTCAGATAGTGTTCCACGTCCAAGGTATTCTGATCTGAACAGTCCTACTGCAGAATCGGCTACAATTAGTTTTATGTTGTATTGCTCTATGATTGGTCCTGCTTCTTCGAGGATTAGTGTTTGGTGAGCGCTGTTGTATGCCCTTGCAACGATAATGTTGTCCAGTACTTTTTCGGGATCAAGCCCCTTTGCCTTTGCAATTGATACGATTCTTTCTGGTCTGAAGGTGTTTTCAGTATCAATGTATAATACTCCGCCCCCAAGGCCTCCTTCTTCTTTACTTTTTTGAACGTTAACGCACATTGTAAGACAGAACTGGGTCTTTCCTGAGCCAAATTCGCCATAGACTTCGGTTAGTGCCTGGGTTTCAACTCCGCCATCAAACAGCATGTCAAGGCATTCTGTTCCGGTCGCTATTTTACCAATGTCTAGTCTTCTTTTGTAAATTTCAGTTGCGGTGACAAAATCCTTTGTGATTAGTCCCTGCTCAACCATTGTTTGTCTTGCTTTAGTTACAATTTTTTCTGCTGCTTCTCTATCCATGCCAGTGATTTCGGAAATATCCACAGGACCTCGTACAACTAGATCCATAATATTGTGAACTCCTGCGTCGCTTAGCTTTTTTGTCGTGACTGGGCCTACGCCGTCAAGACTATCTAATCTCATTTCGTCTACCATACCGTATGGTACGGTACCATACCTAATTAAAGGTATTGGTGTGGGACAGGTAACATCCAGATCGATTTTCCAGAGGATTTTAGCTGGCCATCCAATGGAAAGCATTGTTGGGCCAAAGTTTGTGATAAAGTAAATTGAATCAAATCGAAATCAAGAATCGCCTTTACTAAGATTTTCAACGTGACTTTTATCGGATTTTACAGATTCGTCGAGTTCCTCTCGAAGTGTTTTCAAACGCTTTTCATCACACTGCCATGAGCATACATCACGATGTACACCGTCAAATTCATTAGTGCAGACCTTGCATACCTTCTTCATATGGTATGAGCATCATAACATATAGTATAAA
>JAHEXS010000063.1 GCA_023252015.1 Candidatus Nitrosotenuis sp.
AGATTCGGTGGAAAAAACTACTGTGAATGAGGAAAAAAAGTCAGGTGGCTGTCTCATTGCAACTGCGGCATATGGAACTGAGATGACATCTCAGGTACAACTACTCAGAGAGATACGGGACAACGTATTGTTCAGCACTAACTCTGGTACTGGATTCATGACTAGCTTTAATGCGGCATACTATTCTTTCAGTCCAACAATAGCCGACTGGGAAAGACAAAGTCCGATATTCAAGGAAGTTGTAAAGACTGCAATCACTCCAATGCTATCGACATTATCAATACTCAACTATGTTGATATAGATTCTGAATTCGAAGTATTGGGATATGGAATTTCTTTGATTCTATTGAATGCAGGAATGTACTTTGTTATGCCTGCCATAATAATTGTCAAGGCTAGAAAGTATTTTAAAAATTAATTTTCATTGCAAATAGTCTGAGTTTGTTCTCGCAAAAACTGCGTCAGATAATATTGTCCGCCTGCCCCCTTGCCTGAAATACCAGAATTTTTCCATCCAACAAAGGGTTGAGCTTGTACCATTGCTCCAGTAGTTGCGGAGGCCGCTCTGTTTGCATATGTTACACCCGCCTCAATTTTGGAGAAAAATTCATCAATTTGCTTTTTGTCTTGGCTGAATATGCCTGCAGTAAGACCATATTCTGACTCGTTTGCTTGTTTTATTGCATCATCAAAGTTTTCAAATTCTTCAACACACAAAAACGGCAAGAATAATTCTTCTTTTATCAACTTATGATTTAGTGGTAAATTTGTCACAATTGTTGGCTGGACATAGTAACCATTATGGTATATTCCATCTTTTAGAACCTCACCACCATATACTACTTTTCCATCCTTTTTTGCAAGATCTACTGCTTTTTCAAATTTTTTTTGCGCTGCATCATTTATGATTGGTCCCAGATAGACATCTTTTTCCCATGGTTTTCCAATTTTTAGCTCTCTTACTTTATTGACAAGTTTTTCAGTAAATTGGAGTACAACATTTTTTTGCACGTATACTCGAGAGCACGCACTACACTTTTGTCCGCCATAACCAAATGCGGCTCGCAAAACGCCATCGGTTGCCTTTTCCAGATCAGCTGATTCCGTTACTATGACAGGATTCTTTCCCCCCATTTCCGAGATGAATGGTCTTGGAGATTCACGTGTAAATGTTCTAAATCCAGATATTCCTACTTCTTTTGATCCTGTAAATGCAATTCCACTAACTAGATGGCTTTCAACTATTGCCTGTCCTACTATTCCCCCCTTTCCTGTGACTAAATTTATTGCAGCTGATGGAATTTTTTTATAAATTGCGTTGACAAACTGAAATGCAGAAATTGGTGTATCACTTGCTGGTTTTAGTACAACTGCGTTTCCTGTGATTAGTGCGCCGCTGCTCATCCCAATTGCAATAGCTGATGGAAAATTAAACGGAGAAATTATTCCCCAAACTCCGTATGGTTTTAAGACACTCTGCGTTCTTTCTTTTGGGTTTGCATTCTTTGTAGGCTTTACAAATCCATAATTTGCTTCTAATTGCTCTGCATAAAATCTAAGAAAGTCTATTGTTTCATCAATTTCCCCCATTGCCTCGGTTCTGTTTTTGCCGTTTTCCATGCTTACTATTGTGGCAAGTGTGAATTTTTGTGCTGAAAACTGGCTTGCCACATCTCGAAATATAGAAACGCGTTCTTGGTATGGGATCTGGCTCCATTTGGGAAAAGATTCATGTGCCAATTCAATTGCCTTTTGTGTCTCTTCTTTTGTTGCAAGCGGGAATTTTCCTAGAATAATTTTTGTATCAGAGGGCGATTTTACCTCAAAAAGATCATCTGAAAATACTTCTTTTCCTCCAATTATCATTGGATAGGTTTTTCCTAGTTCTTTTTGGAATGATTCCAGTGCCTGATCAAATTTTTTGTGAAATTCGTCAGTTGCATTGTTTTTTACTGCATTTGCCCAAGTATTCTCGTTCTCAATCAAGCTATATGGTTTACCATGTCATCCAATAAATTGATTTATCTATTTAGAAAAAATTTAGGCAAACTCTAGTGCTTCTGGTGCACAATGCTTGTGAACCCAAGTGCCTGATCCGTTTTTAGCTATCTCTTTGCCTGGTGAGATCTGATCCCCGCATTCAACGCAAGAGGTTTTGAACTTTGCTTTCATGGTTCTAATATGGTTTGGATTCTTTATCAACGGTATTATTCAATCAATGTTGATTGTTGGTTAGCTGAAAATCACACAGTCTACAATTATAAAACAACATCTTTTGCTCACAACAATGCAGTTTGATTCTTATGGTAATAGAATACGGACTGGTACCAGCATTTCGGATGTGGATTTCAAAAAGGCGAGTATGCGCGAGCCAATTTCTCTAATGGACTCACTAGATTTGGTTGGAAGATATGCAGGGAAAGAACCAACACAAAAACAGCGAGATATTATCAAAAAAATTCAGCATGCAATAGAATTAGGATACAAGAAAATTCTTCTTTCTGCTCCGACTGGAACTGGAAAAAGCTGGGTTGCAATTGCATTATCATTATATCTAAAATCCTCTACGGTTCTGACTTCTACTATTCTTTTGCAGGACCAGTACAAAAATGAGTTTGGCTTTTTCAATACTGTTCGTGGAAAAAAGCGATTTTTATGCGAGCAGTCAAATCGGGTTTTTGATTGCACACAAGGCTACTGTAATGACTGTGCATACAGACCGCAGCCAGAATCATACACCATATTCAAGCGCGGAACCATGGCTGAAACAATATCCGGTGACGACCTTCCAAGAAAATGTCTGTACTATGACCAAATAGAGATTGGGAAAAAATCAAGCTTTGTTGCATATTCTTACGCATCGTATCTTTCTCATTTGTTATCAGGAGAGGAAATGCCAAAAAGAAAGCTGCTAGTGTGTGACGAGGCACATGAATTAGATGAAGAGATTGCAAACCAGCTTGCAACTAATTTGAATGGATTCTATGGTGAAATTCTAGGAATAGAGATGCCCAAGTTTTCAGTTGATTCCAATATTGACAGCATCAAAAATTATGTAAATTCATTTTCAGATACATTTCAAAAAAGAGAATCTGTCATGAAAAATTGTGCAGAGCACACATTGTTCTTGCAGTCGGAGGATCACATCAAAAAACATCATTTCTGTATAAGACATGGTGTCAAAATTAAAGAAGGTTGCACTTCTTGCGGAAAGGTACGAGAATACATCAAGACAAAGGAATTCCTAAAGTGCAAAGAACATGTTGATTGTGAAAACGATCACAAGTACATTAACCATTTTGTGCTAAACGAGCTGAAAAATTATACTACAAAAATGAAGATTTTACAAAAAGGGCTCTCATCGTCTGATCAAAATTATATCATTACTGATATCCAATCAAAGACACAAGACCAAGGAAGGAACCGTCCATATAATTTTGATGAAATAACAATCAAACCATGGCACATACACTGGTTTATGGATGAGCTGACAGGAAGTTTTGATATTACGTTGTTCATGTCTGCTACAATAAATCTGGAATTATTCTGCAAGGAAACTGGATTTAAAAAGGACGAGGTTTTCTTTATCAATGAAGACTCTAACATTCCCAAAGAAAATAGGAAAATTGTTTTCCTTAAAACAGAATATGTAGAATCTGGAGATACAGAATCCGTTCTTCCACAAAAAATAATCGCGCAAATTGAGGCTATTTTGAAGATTAGAGCAGAGCAACGGGGAGTAATTTTGCTTACAAGTTATTCCCAGATGGATTATATTTTGGAAAATATTGCACCGCACTTAAAAACAAGGCTGCTTCCTCTGTACAAAGGCCAAGACAAAGGTGAGGCCCTAGAACTTCACCGAAGCACAAAGAATTCGGTTTTGATATCACCAGGATTGGAATCTGGCGTAAATCTTCCTGATGATGAGAGCAGGTTTCAAATTATTGTAAAAGCCCCATACTATCCAACGATGGACGACATGAGAATGAAGAAAATTTACAACTCAGAGTCTGATCATCGCAGATATTATCTAAAATCCGCATTCAGGTTATTACAAATGGCTGGACGATCAGTGAGACATGTAGATGATTATGCAATGACGTATGTTTTGGATTCAAAGGCAGAAAGAATGGTGTTTCACCAGAAAAACGATCTGCCAAGATGGTTTATTGAGGCATGTGATGGTATTTCTTTTTCAAAATAAATTACAGATCTTTTTTCATCAAGCAGAAAAGCATTCTTTTGTCTAGGTCTTTCATTTGCAGTTTGATTTTTTGTTGAGCCAAGATCTGAATTCTCCTTGAATTTTGCTCACATCCTTTGTTTTGCATATAGTACAGAATGTTTTTCATTCCAGCTTTTGTGCCATTTAGATAGCCAATTTGTAACACATCGTTGTCTATTTTAGAGTCATTCCAGATTCCAACTGCCAAAGTTTTTTTGTTTTTTATAAAAACAAGTATCTTTCTTTTTTTGATCAGCCTAGTTATTGAAGATTTGTCCAGTGCAAACCATTTCCATGATTTTGAGTATGTATTAGAATCAACAAGATTTTCAATCTGCTTTGGATTGGAAGATACAATTACTTGAGATTGTTTTCTTTTTGGTTTTAGATTATACAAATACCACTTGTCCTCTACGGTATAGCCAAGCGATTTTGCAAGCCTGATTGATTTTTTATTGCCATTTGATATGATCATCCTTGAAATTTTATGATGTTTTCTTTTGGCAATTTGTTCAGCTCTTAAAACAAGACTGCTTCCGTATCCCTTTTGTCTGAATTTTGGGTTGATTCGCAATCCCTCAATCCAGACTTGGTTTTTTGAAAATGAGGCATGGCAAACACCAATTGGCTTCCCTTTGTACTCTATTGCAAGAAATGTTCCGTCTTTGAGCCAAAAATCCCAGACATTTGCGATGTAATCAATTCCAGAATACAGGCTTTGGCAAAAATCCAAAATTGGTTTTTTATCAGATTTGGTAGCTTTTCTAATTCGCAACTTTATGATTTAGGATTTGGCGAATTATGTTTCTTGTCATCTGACATTACTGATGGAATTCTTTACGGATCATGTTTTGTCTTTGTGTTGGTTGTTGGTTTTGCTTTCATTGTCGGTTTGGGTTTTGGTTTTTCTGGTTTGATCTGTTTTGTCTTGTCTGATTTTGTTTTTTCTTGCAATTTAGCTTTTTGAGCCAGATCTTTTGGTTTTTTGTCGTTGCTGCTCATGTCAAGGAATTCAGTCAGATTAATGCGAAGTTCTTTTGCGGATGCCGAGGTAACCAACAAAATAGAAAGAATACACGTAATCAGGCCTAGCAGAAAAAGATTGTTCAAGTTAAGAGCGTTAAGCGACTTTGGGAATAAATTTTCTGATCGCTGATTTTGTTTTGACATTGACAGTGTATCATAATTGAATCTCTTTGCAAGTACTTGATTTGTTTTTCTTGCAATTTGCTTAAAAGATAGATGTATGATTTGTACGAGATTATTAAATACAAAATCACGCATGCGTACCTGATTTGAGCACAAAACAACTACTGCTCTTCCCAATTCTGATCGCTTTTGCGTTTATTCCTGTTTTTGCAAACGATGAAAACCTGATCATACAAACAGACAAAGGACAATACCACACAGGTGAAGAACTAACAGTATCAGGATTCATTCAGGAAAAAAAGATGCCAGTTATTGCAATGAGAATGTATGATCCAGATGGCGTGATAATTTCTGCAAATAGTGTGGAAATTGACGAATTCAATACTTTTTCGAGGACCATACATTTGGATTCTCCATTTTTTGACAAGCCTGGAATTTATCTAATCAAGTTTGATTATGCAAAGACAAAAGCTGAGACAACTTTTGAAGTGTTCAACGATCAAGTCAAAGAAGAGCCCAAAATAGATACGAAAAAAATCATTCCAGAGGTACTGACACTTGATACAGACAAATCCACATACCAAGACGGTAATTTCATTACAATTTCCGGAACCGTTTCTGCAATTAGAGAACCATCCGTTCTAGTTGGAATATACGATCCCTTTGGGACACCAACTGGATTTTATTTTGGTGATATTGGTCCAGATCTTAGGTTTTCTGTTTCGTTTTTGGCAAAAAGCGGAATTAATTTTAAAACTCAAGGATCGTATATAATTAGGGCTAATTATGGAGAATCAAAACATGAAATCAGTTTTGGATTTAGCGACATAACAGAATCACAGAAAGAAAGTCCTGACCATAATTCTGTTCCTGAGAAAAAACCAGAAATCAGGATGGTATCAAAAACCGCTGTTCCATCTAGCCAAAATACTAATCCACAAATAACTGAAAGCAAAAAACCTGAGACAATAAAAGTTCAAGAAAAAGAGCCAGAAGTACAAGATAACCTTACAGTAAAAGACATTGAACTAGGAAAAATACTAAACCAAATGGCTTTGAACTGTGATAACGACGAATACGTTGATTCAATTTCATACTATGACGGAATGGGTCCTGCATTAATGCGATTATGCAAGTATGATTCCGCGATTGCATTTTTTGATAAATCGTTAGATGAGGATCCAGTAAATATTGGAGTTCTTACCAACAAAGGATCTGCCCTAGTCAGGCTTGGGCAATACAGCGAGGCAATAACTTATTACGATTTGGCACTCAAAGTTGAACCGGATTATTTGCCAGCTATAAACAACAAGGCAAATGCCCTAGCAGAGCTTGGAAATTTCAAAGAAGCAATATTACTTTATAATTTAGTCTTA
>JAHEXS010000064.1 GCA_023252015.1 Candidatus Nitrosotenuis sp.
TTTTGCAATAGTCTGGTTTTGTCTCGATTGTAAATCCAACGCTTCGTATCTCTGCATTTTCATTGTTTGTTTTTGCTTGCTCAAGATCATATGAGTCAAATCCATTTAGCGCGTCATAACACGATTTTATGAAATTTCGTTGATAGTCTTTTGGCATGAAAAGAAACGTTCCTCCAACTATGACAAGCTCCATCTTTGTTGGATCATGACCATACGCAATCAGTTTTTCAATTTTTGACACAATTTGCTTTTTTGGATCATATTGATTTTCAATTGCGTTAATAGTTGAGGGCTCATTACCTGTATAGCTGTTTGGCGAGTTGGATTCTATTCCGCCAGGGCAGTACGTGCATCTTCCGTGTGGGCAGGCGTAAGGTTTTGGCATTAATGCGATTACTGCAACACCTGACGCTGTCTTGACTGGCTTTTTCAATAAAACCCTTGATAATTTGGTGTAATCGGTACCTGAAACTGTTGCCAAAATCTCATGATTCCTTGGAATGCGCTCAAGTGCGTATTTTGTACAGATTCTTTTGATTTGTGATTTTACCTGATTCTTGTTAGGCGAATTTATCAAAAGCAAGTTTTGTGAAATTTCGGAGCATGCCTTGGAAAATACTATACTTTGCTGCAATAATTTTTGATATTAGTATGGCCTTAAATTTGTTAAACAGCGATTAGCGTTTTTTTGACGCTTTGCCTTTCTTTGGTTTGCCCTTCTTTGCCTTTTTCGGCTTTGATTTTTTTCCAATTTTCTTTGAGGGCTTCTTTTTTGCTTTGGCTTTTTTCTTTGAGGCTGGTTTTTTTCTTTTGGCAGGTTTTGATTGTTTTGCAATGCCTGGTTGTGGTTCTTCAAGATCTGTTCTCAGTTTGAGGTTCTTTAGCTGTACTAGTTCAATTCTAGTTCTTGCGCTAAGGTGCGCAAGATCTGAATCTACGTTGGGAATGGTGTTCCCATGTTCAGTAAAACATTTGGCATGAAAGACTTTGCCTTTTTGATAATCCATTTCCGATCTTAAAACGCCTTGCCTGCAGATTGCGCACATATCTACAAAATCTTTACCTGCTGACATCGCTACTGGAATTTTTTAGTCTAATTTTAATATTTTTCAAACAATGCCTGTTGTCTTAAAATCAAACTGTCTTGGAGCCGAGTTCTTTTCTATATTCTAATTTTAGCCAAATTGGAGTAATCAGTGTAGTAACTGCAACCATTATAACGATTGTAGAATAAACATTTGAAGTAAGAACGCCACTGGTGAGTCCAACTCCTGCAACTATGAGGCCTACTTCTCCTCTCGATATCATGCCAATTCCAACTCGTCTTGCCTGTTGCTTGTTTTTAAGAAACATCCATGCTGGTAATCCACAGCCGACTAGTTTTGTAATAATTGCAACTGCTATTACTACTCCTGCAAGAATCAGTATTTCAGGACTTATGCCCCTAAAATCTACCTGTGCTCCTATTATTGCAAAGAATAACGGCGCAAAAATTAGGCCCAGCCTGTGGACGTAATTTTCAACTCTCTCAAATACTTTGGACGATGCTAGTGCCATTCCTACTACGAATGAACCTAGTATGGGTGAAAGTCCAATTGACGCGGCGACCCCAGCTGTGCCAAAAAATACCGCCGTAACAACCCCCTCGACACTTCCACCCGCCTTCCAGAAACGAGAAGATGCAATTTTTGGAACAATGAAAACCGCAACAATCGCCATCACCGCAAAGAATCCCAAAACTTTCAAAATGGTAAATGTAACGTCTAACACGTCAACGGTTTCTAAACTGCCCGAAAGTGATGTAACGACTGATAATACTGCAATTGCCAAAACGTCATCAATAATGGCTGCCCCTATTATCAATCTGGCTTCTGAACTTTTCAATTTGCCAAATTCGCTTAACACTTGCACCGAAATCGCTACACTTGTTGCAGTTAATGCTGTAGCTACTAGCATTGCTTGATATGCGTGAAATCCAAACATTTGAAAAACAAAAAATCCTACAAAGAAAGGAGTAACGACGCCAAGTGCACCTACTGTAAACGCCGCTTTCCCGCCCCGAACAAACTCTCTTGGAGTCATTTCCAATCCTGCCATAAACAAAATCACGATTGCTCCAATTTCGCCTAGGATTTTTATCTCGCTACCAAGGTGAACTACTGAATCGCCGTTTATTGTAAACAGTGCTCCCACAGCAAAAGGACCGACAATCATTCCAGCTATGAGTTCGCCCAAAACAATTGGAAGTTTGAGTCTGACAAATAATTCTGCCATTAATTTAGCAGCAAAAAGTAAAACACACACCGCTATGACTACCTGAACAAACTGATCTTCCATGATGCCTAACTTTTTCTATTTCTGGTAATATAAGGCAGTTATTGATCAAAAATCATGAAAAATTAGTCTAATTATGCAAGTTTTTTTGAATTTACAAAGACACCTTTTTTGTTTGTGATGCTACCAACCTCCTGGCTTTTCAGCTTGTGTTTTTTACAAATAGAAATGACGCGGTCTGAATAATTTTTGGGGACGATAACACAAAATCCTATTCCCATGTTGAAAGTTTTGTACATTTCGTCTTGTTTTACACCTGTGTTCTCAATTAACTGCATTATCTTTGGGGGCTCAGGCATGGAGTCTAGCCAAAACCCTGTAGTCTTTAGTCTGAGTAATTTGGTAAATGCTCCACCCGTTATGTTTGCAAGTCCGTGAACTTGGCACTTTGAAATGATTTCAAGAACCGGCCTCACATAAATTTCAGTTGGGGTTAAAAGAGCATCGCCAATTCTACCTAGTCCTTTCACTTTGTCTTTTATGGAATATTTTTTGAGCAAAGCCCTTCTTGCTAGAGAATACCCATTGGAGTGGATGCCTGTACTTTGAATTCCAATTATCTTATCGCCTGACATTATCTTGTTTCCAAGTATTGTCTTGTTTTTTTCAACAAGTCCTGCAACCATTCCTGCAAGATCAAACGCGAATTTCTTTTCTAAAAACAGGTCTGGCATTATTGCAGTTTCCCCACCTACTATTGGCACATCTGCCTTTTTCGCACCCGCTACCAATCCTTTTGCAATTTCGATAAAAATAGGCTCATTATTTTGATTTGCAGCAATATAATCGACAAACGAAACTGGCTTTGCGCCAATACAGATTATGTCATTAACATTCATTGCAACACAATCTATCCCTATGGTATTGTATTTTTTTAGTAAATTTGCAATTATGACCTTAGTGCCAACACCGTCAGTATGTGTTGCTAAAAGATTTCCACCGTGAATCTCAACTAGTCCAGCATAATGACCAAAACCTGATTTGACCCTTTGCCCATTATGTGTCGATGCAATTATTCTTCCAATGGATGACTGGCTTTTCTTTATCTTTTGTACGTCGACTCCGGCATCCTTGTACGTAAGACCCATGTTATTTTGCATTCTTGCTGTGAATAAAAGTACTTTGTCACATGCGGTTTATTGCTATTGGTCAACCCTGCAGATTACACAGAACCTCACATGTACATTCCGGAATCCGCTTGTCTGTGCTCTTTGTACTTTTCTGAGAGCTCCTTGAATTCTTGCCCGATCTTTTCCTTTTCATTTCTCAAATCCGAAACGTCGATTCCAGTGCCGTAAACTTTGTTTACGGCATCGATGAGTGTGGCAGCAGCAAGCGGATCTGGGCTAGTGTGACTTGCCTTTACAAGCAATGTTATTGCGCGAATCTTTCGCATTATGCATTCATTTAGGATGCTTCCTGGAATTCCAGTGATGAATCCCTGTGAAATCATGCTTATTCCTTTTTCTGACATTATTCTGCACAGGTCTTCTTCTGCTGCACAAAATATCTTATTGTCATGTTCATCGCTTGCAACTCCATCTAGAATCACAACCTCTTTTGTTCCCCTGCCTTGAGCCCAGTCAAGAATAACGGATGCGATATTGTATAATCCATCCATTCTGAGCGGAACCTCGCAAATTATTGCGCACATTGTTCCCTTTTTGTTAGAGTAAAACCGAAATGGATGTCTGAGTCTTCCCTGAATAAACACTGTTGATGGCGGAAGAAATCTCGAACGTAAGTATCCGACCTCCTGCATTTTCAATCTCTCGATCATATATCCAACTGAGAGCGGTCCTGCTAGGCCTGGGCCAACAAACCCTGCAAAAATTATCGGGCTTTTGTAATTAATTTTTTTTATCTCAAGAACATGATCTTCTGAAACATTTTGTCGCATTACGGTGTTTCAGTTTTTTCCGGCCTAATTACTTTTCTGCATAAATAGATCCAGCATTCTTCTGCCCCTGTCAGTAAGAGAATAGATAACATTTGGGCCAATAGTTTCCTTACTTACAAAATTATACTCAATACACAGGTGCAGATAGTTCAAAAACGACTGCTTCATGCGGATTTTTGAATTTATGTAAAGATTAGAAAATGTCATTGGGCCGCATCTCATCTGATACAAAAGCTTCAGAAGCGAAAGAGTACTGAAATCACGTGTACGTGCCTTCACCGCATCAAGAATCTGCTCGTCTCTTGTTATGATGAAATCTTCAAAGTGGTCTGCAATCTCGACTGGAATGTATGTCAATCTTGCTCTCATGTTACCGTATGGTACGGTACATTACCATATTAAGGTTGGCGTAAAACTTTGTTGATCTTGTGACAGTTTTTTTACACAATTGTCAATTGGCAAAAATTTGAAAATTTACGCTGTTATCTCAAGTGGCTTTTCTGCTTCTTTTCGCATCTTTGCTATTACTGCGGCAAGCTGCATTGCATGAATCTCATCAAGTGTCTCACACATGCACTTACTGTGGTTTTACAATACTTAATCTTATGCGGCAAAAGCCCACTTTCAAAAAGTTTGAATAAGAAAAAGAAAAAAAGAAAAATCTTAATGATTTAGTTTTTATGTTTATACCATTTCTGCAATTGCGAAACGTCTGCCAACTTGTGTGATCTTGATTTTTGCATCTTGACCAGGCTGTCCGCCTTTCACAAATATGACGAATCCGTCTACCTTTGCTATTCCGTCGCCCTGTCTGCTGGTTTCGGTAATGGATACATCGTATTCTTTGCCAGTTTCTACTGGTTTTGGAGTGTCGTCAAATTGTCTATCGTTGTTAAAACGTCTGCCGCCACCGCCACCTCCTCTATATCCACCGCCAAACCTTCGATTATTTTGTCGATCGGAATTATCGTTAAAGCTCATTCTTGCACCTCCTTCACTTCTCTTTAGAACAACTAATCGACACCCGTGTTATAATTATACCTTCTGGCTCTTACCTCAGGCTGCTACCGCTATTTTCAATTGTCAGCACACCTCGGACAACTTTGACACATATGGTCAATTTTGACATTAAAACAAACTGATGTGTTAGGTGTTGACCTGTACTTGATGGAAAACATTGGCATCAACCGAAGAGGAACAAACCATATCTTCTCAAATGGGGCTAATTGTAACACCATCACACCTAATGGTTGGCGCAGTAACAGGCATAGATGCCCACGGTAAAACTGCACGCTCATTGTCTGCAACAGCCGATATTTGCTGCAAAAGCCTTGGTAAATTATGTATTATTCGAACTGGTTTTGCAGGTGTCTTGATTTGCCCATCTGAGATGACCCAAATTCCACTTCTTGCAGTACAGGAAAAGTCTCCCCTGATTGGGTTTACGGGATACGTGTACCATAATCTGCTTACCAAAAGCCCATTTTTTGTATCTTTGATAATGTCGTCTCGTTTTGTATTTCCTCTGATTGTCAAATTATGTGGTATCGAAACTGGAATTGGATCCGAACTACGGCCAAGTGGTGAACCAAATCTAGATGCGTTTCCTGAAGATGTCCTGTCTTCTTTATATGCACTATACAAATCAGAATAGGTTTTTTCAAAAATTCCGTTTCTTATGTAATATGTTTGCCTCGTCGGCACTCCTTCATCATCAAATGATTTGCTACCCAACCCATTTGGTATGTGGGGATCATCGATGAGATCAAATCTTTCTCCTGCAACACTACTTCCAATTTTTTCTGAAAAACAACTTCTATTCTCAGAATATGTCTTGAGGGAAAAGTTTGATGCAAAAACAAACGCAAGTAATTCGCCTACTGCAAGTGGATCCAAGATTATGTTTGTTATTTCTGGATTAGCAGTATGCGGGTTTATTGAACGTACACACATTTCGGATGCATCAGTACCGACACTTGCTGGATTAAAGTCCGACAACATTCTTGAGCTTGCCTGCCCTATCCCGCTGACAGGAAAGCTACCAATATTTGAATCTGCATTTATTATTCCAGAAACGTATGTGGCAACATCTGTTTTTTGTAGTCCACATGTATTTACAATCTCAAACTCCTCACAAATAACATTAAGTGAGCCTGAAATGTTTGTTATTTTCTGATTTTGCGCAGAATTGATCATCTCCTGTGCGACATCTGAGATATCAACTGTGGTCATTTTCCAAAGTCTTGGATCATTTACTTTTTCAAGCGTGACACATGTAGCGTCCAATGGGAGTGTTTTCCAAAATTTTCTTTCTGTAACGCTCTTGGTTGATTTGAGTGCATTGTCTACAATTTTATCTGGTTCAAGTGTCGTTGTCTTGGCACCCGATATTCTTTTTTTATGTATTAAACGAATTCCGAG
>JAHEXS010000065.1 GCA_023252015.1 Candidatus Nitrosotenuis sp.
TTACCAATTTATAGTAAAAGCACTATGTCCCGACTGTGCAAAAAACAGGAATTGCAATTTCAATCATACTGCTTGCATCTCTAATTGTTATTCCTCATCATCTGTCGATGGCAGATTCTACAAACTCTACCGATTCTAAAGTAAAAACCAACATCAAGCCAACAAAACAAACTGCCGCAGAAAGAATACGGGAATTTGATTCAATTCAGGCCGAAAAGGCAAAAATTGCTGAAGCAAAGCAAAAGGCGCTTCAAAACGCTGATGCGATGAAAAGAAAAGAGGTGCTGGACAAGAAAAAGATGCAGCAGGAAGAACTAGATGCAAAGAAAAAGGAGATGCAAGAACAAAATGAGGCTATAAGAAAAGCCATGCTGGCGAAGAAGCAGGAAAAACTAGACGAAATTAACGCAATAAAAGAAAGAGCCCAGCAACAAATTGATAACATGACGCAAAAAAGACAACAAACGCTTGATGCGCAAAAGCAGGTAGACACAAAGGCTCAGATTGAAAAACAAAAAGCAGAACTAAATCTGAAGCAAAAAGAGATAAAAGAAAAAACACTCCTTGATCAGCAAACAATACACAATGAACTAGCGAAGAAACGTCAGGAGGCTGCACAGGCAGTCAAAGAAAAAAGGCAAGCATTGGAAGACAAGGCAAAGGCACATGTGAAAGCCATATATGAAAAGCAAGCAGAAAAAACAAAACAATCTCTACTGGACAAAATAAAACCAAAACCAACTACAAACAAAACATCGGATAACTGAGTTATTCGCACTGTCAGTTTATTTTATATTTGCATCTTGATCCAAACAAGCTGTTGTTACGTGATTTAATCAGTGAATCAAAAGCACTGGAACGAGTTTTCTCTGGAGAAGAACTATCCTACAATGATGGTTTGGAGCTAATGAACAATGACAATCTCTTCACTGTTGGGGCAACTGCAGATCTTGTGAGAAAGGAACTGGTTGGGGACAAGGTGACATTCGCTGCTTCGTATTACATGAATTACACAAATTTGTGCGCGGCAAGCTGCCAGATGTGTGCATTTTATAGAAAGGGCGACGAATCTGACGCGTATACTCTGAGCCCTGAACAAATTGAACAAAGGGTAGGACTTGCAAAACAAATGGGTGCAACAGAGGTTCACATTGTTGGTGGGTTTCATCCTACATTGACGCTTGATTATTATGAAAACATGATGAAGATAATCAAAAAACACCATCCAGAACTTACAATCAAGGCGTTTACTGCTGCAGAAATATTCTTTCTATCAAAACTAACAAAAAATTCTGTCAAAGAAATACTATCGCGATTAAAGGCAGCCGGCCTGGACTCAATGCCTGGGGGAGGTGCAGAATTATTCCATCCTGAAATACGAAGCCAAATAGTGCGCGGCAAATGCTCAGGGCAAGAATGGCTTGATACTATAGAACAGGCACATAATCTGGGGATTAGGAGCAACGCAACAATGCTTTATGGCCACATTGAAAAGCCACACCACATAATTGATCATCTCATAAAAATTCGTGAACTGCAAAAAAGAACTGGCGGATTTATCACATTTATTCCGCTAAAGTTTAGTCTTGATAATACCGAGCTAGAACAAAACGATCTTGTAAAACACGAGTGCTCTTCCATCTATGATCTAAAAATTATCGCGATATCCAGACTGATGCTTGCAGGTACACTGAACAACATTTCAGTTTACTGGGTTGCGTTTGGGAAAAAACTTGCACAGGTTGCACTGTCTAATGGTGGAAGCGACCTTGTGGGAACTGCGTTTTCTGAGGAAATATATCGTGCAGCTGGAAAACCGACCAATTCTTCAGTAATGGAACTAGCTAATATGGTAAAGGAAATAGGAAGAGAACCAATACAACGAAACACGTTCTTTAAGACGCTAAGGACCTTTTGAATCCAAGTATTTGTTAACTGCGTTTACCTTTGATTCTATTGTCTGATTTTTGTCTGATCTAGAGTCTATTTTGAGTATTACTTCTACTCGTTTTACCCCCATTCTGTGAACTGTATCGATGATTATCTTTGACGCCTCAAATATTTTCTCAATTTTATCTGCTTCTAGAACAGTTCCCATTGGGGTAAGCTGATGTCTTACCTCTTTGAAATCATTGATTGCCTCAATTGCCCTTGCGATGTATATGCTAATGCTTGTAGAATCTGTACCAAGCGGATATACGCTGATTTCTGCATGAATCATTGAATTCTTTGGAAACTAAATTTGATTAAAGTCTTTAGGCTTTTTGATCTTTTTCTATTGGTTTTGCTCCGCCCTTTTTCTTTCTTGCGCCAAAACTAATCAGAACAAGCAAAAATCCAATGCCTGTTATCATACCTGCTAGATTTGAATAGTTCTTGTTTTCCTGTTGTTTTGTTAAGAGGTCATCTATCTGTGCAGGTGTCATGTCTGTCTGTCCAATCGGAGTTGTGGAATTGATATTAAACAAAAGGACTAACCCAGCTGACACCATCAATATTCCACCAGATAGTATTTTTTTGTCTACTAGGACCACAATTGTAAATGGGTTTTATGATTATTATACGCATCTCTTAATTTTGGAATTTAAATTGGTTGGCTGATTTTAAGCTCAAATTTTGGCACCAAGTTTTTCTCAAAAGCCATTGCAAAGAATCTCTTAATTGATTCTTCGCCAGGCTTTCCCATGTCAATTGTGACGTCGTTTACATACATTGATACAAATTTTCTAATTAGGTCAGCTGGTTTGCCTCTGCTATATTGCATGGAATAATCCAGTGCATCGTCCAAGTGATCCAGTCCGTATTTTATTGAATCGTGCAGGTATTTGTCAAATCTTTGTATTGTTTTTTGGTCGAATTTGTTGCTCATGACGTTGGTCCCAAGGGGTACTGGAAGACCGTTTGTTGTCTTGTCCCACCATTCCCCGACATCCAGAATCTTTAGCAGTCCTTCGTGTTTATATGACAACTGTGTCTCGTGAATTACCAGGCCAGCGTCCACTTTTCCGCTATTTACTGCATCTGGAATATCACTGAACTTCATTTCGATATAATCGAATTTTCCAATCATTAACTGAAGTAGCAAAAACGCCGACGTCATTTTTCCTGGAATTGCAATTTTTAGATTTTTCAACTGATCTTGCGAGATGTTTTGTTTTGCAATTACAATTGGACCGTATCCAATTCCAAAGCTTCCACCACTGCGCAAAATTGTATAGTCTGGAATATACGCACATGCGTGAATCGATACTGCAGTGACATCAAGCTCGTGTTTTTGCGCCCTTTTGTTTAGCTCCTCTATGTCGCCAATGACGTGCTTTATGGTAAACTCTGATGGGATCTTACCTGTGAGCATCCCATAGAACATGAATGCATCATCAGAGTCCGGTGTATGTCCTACGGAAATTTCCATGTTTGCTGTCTAAAATTTGGCTCTAAATAACGTATTCTAAATTTCCTTTCTTGCCACTTCTCTGATGATGTCTTTTTCTGTGACAAAGCCAATTATCTTTCGACGATCGGTTATCGCGACACCGTGAATTCTATACTCGAGCAGTATTTTTGCAATCCTTGAAAGACTCGTCTGAGATGTAACTGTGATTATTTGCTTTGTCATTACCTCTGTTATCTTGCATGCTTTGCCATAGTCTGCAGAAAAAACACTCAACGAATCTCGCTCATGCCTGAATACTTTGCCCAAAAAATTCCCAAAGGTAACAATCCCAACTGGTTCATCTTGTGAGTTTTTAATCAGCAGGCGAGATACCTGATTTGTTAGCATCTTTGTCAACCCGTCATACAAGCTTGAATCATCCTGCACAAAAAAACTACCATACGTCATTATGTCTTGGATTCTTGTTTCATCCTTGACGTTTTCATGGTAATATCTGACAAGATCATGCTTTGTCATGATTCCCCTGATTCCGCTTTTGCCTCTGATCCCAATTGTGTTTGTCTTTTTTGCAAGCATCATATTGGCACAGTTTGAAATTGGAGCATATTGATCAACTAGGACCAGTTCCCGCATTGCACTCGATATTGAAGTTTTTCTAGTGTTTTGATTTTTTGAAATCAAGGCTCTTCCAATGTCTCTTGCAGACAAGATTCCATTTTGGGCGTTTTTTGCATCTACTACTAATCCAGATATTCTGTTATCGATGATTTTTTCAATTCCGTCATACACTGTAGAGTCTTCATTAATGGAAATGGGAGATCTGATGATGTCTTCCGCAGTTACCAAATAGATGTGTCTTTTTTGCTGGCTTAACAATAACACTGGAAATTTACTCAAAATCATATAGTGTAGCATGTTTAATTCGTCCAAACAAAATTTTCAAAAGTTATCTTGTACATTTGCATCGAATCTTGCAATGCCGAATCTTGCAAAAAGAAAACATGGCACAGACCATTCCAAAAAAGAAAATTTCAAATGTAGTATCGTCAATGATTTACTAATTTTTACAAAAATCGCGTCTATTTTGCAGAAGATTTAATATGTGTTCTAGAAGGATTTCATTCAAATATGAAGTACAAGGCAACAGAGCAGATCCTAAAGATCATCAAAGACAAGAACCTGATTAGGAACTTTGGTGTAATTGCTCACGTAGACCATGGGAAAACAACCATGAGTGACAGCTTGCTTGGATATGCTGGAATCATTGCACCGTCTGCAGCAGGACGGGCACTTGCCTTGGACTCGATGAAGCTTGAACAAGACAGACAAATGACAATCGTTCAGGCAAATGTTACTTTACTTTACGAAAAAGCAGGTCAGGAATATGTCATCAACATGATTGATACTCCTGGACACATTGACTTTACAGGCAGAGTCACAAGAAGTCTCAGAGCAATCGATGGTGCAGTTGTAGTTTCTGATTCAGTAGAAGGAATCATGACTCAGACTGAAACCGTAACAAGACAAGCGCTAGAAGAACGTGTAAGACCAGTTTTGTATATCAACAAAATCGATCGTCTCATAAAAGAACTAAGACTTACTCCAGACAAAATGCAAGAATGGCTTGTAAATATCATTACTACTTTTAACGGATTAATCGACACGTACGCAGAACCTGAATACAAGGAAAAGTGGAAAGTATCTATTCAGGATGGTAGCGTATCGTTTGGTTCTGCAAAGGACAGATGGGGCTTTAACATTGACATCATGAAGGAAAAAGGAATTTCATTTAAGGATATTTTCACTGCATATTCTGAAGGCGGAAGCGTCGAAGAACTTGCAAAAAAAGCACCACTTGCAGAAGCTGTTCTTGGAATGGTTGTAAAACATCATCCACCACCACATGTGGCACAAAAATATAGAATTCCAAAAATTTGGAAGGGTGATCTAGAATCTGATATTGGCAAAGCACTTTTGAATTGTGATGATGCTGGCCCAGCAGTAATGATGATTGTAAACATGGCAATGGATCCTGCAGCGGGACCTGTTGCAATTGGAAGATTATTTGCTGGCACATTAAAGGACGGACAATCTGTAAATCTTATTGACACTAAACGCGAGGGAAAAATCCAGTCGGTCAACTTTTTCATGGGCAACCAAAGAGAAATGGTAGGAGAACTAGGCGCAGGAAACATTCCAGCTTTGCTTGGACTAACTGAGGCGCGAGCTGGCCAAACACTATCAACCGTAAAAGAAGTTGCATTATTTGAGGGAATCAAGTATGTTTCAGAGCCGGTAGTTCAGATAGCAGTTGAGGCAAAGCATCCAAAGGACCTGCCAAAACTGGTTGAGGCATTGCGTAGAATTACTATTGAGGATCCAAACCTTGTTGTTAAAATCAATGAGGAAAGCGGAGAAACTGTCATCGCTGGAATGGGCGTACTTCACCTTGAAATTGCAGCATCATTAATTGCGGATGCTGGAGTACAAGTAGTGACATCACAGCCTTTGATCAATTATAGGGAAACCATACTGAGTGGAACTGATGCTGTCATGGCAAAATCTCCAAACCGACACAACAAGATTTTCATGAGAGTGGAACCCCTAGAGCCAGAAATTGCAGATATGATTAGAAGCGGTCAACTATCAGAGATGAAGGATAAAAAGGAAGTGGCCACAATATTGCGTTCAAAAGGCTGGGATTCTGACGTTTCAAAAAACATAATGAGATTTGATTCGCGTGGCAACGTAATGATTAACGGAACAAAAGGTGTCCAATTTATCCAAGAATCAAGTGACTCTATTCTGTCTGGATTTGAGGATGTGATGAAGGAAGGCCCGCTTGCAAAAGAACAGGTAAGAAACTGCAAATTTACATTTACTCACTTTGTACCTCACGAGGACACTGCGCACAGAGGCCTGTCCCAGTTAGGTCCTGCATCAAGACGTGCATGCATGGGTGCAATGCTAAAATCTAGTCCTATCTTATTGGAACCGTTACTTGGAATTGAAGTCAGGGTTCCACAGGACATGATTGGAAACGTTGCATCTGTTTTGTCTGGAAAGAGAGGCAAAGTCTTAGACATGCAGCAAAAAGGAATCACAAGTATTGTTACTGGAGAGGTTCCAGCATCTGAGACATTTGATTTGGCTGAAATCATGAGAGGGCAAACCGCAGGAAAGGCAATGTGGAATACACATTTCAAGGCATGGTCACCAATTCCAAAATCAATTCAGGCAACACTGATTGCAGACATTAG
>JAHEXS010000066.1 GCA_023252015.1 Candidatus Nitrosotenuis sp.
ATGTGAATGGCCAAGTAACATCAATCAGGGAAATTGCCTCGGCGGCAATAAAAAATGAAAACGCAATGAATGTGAATAATAGTCGCTTTGTTCTAGTCTTGATGTATGCCATTGATGATACTGCAGTAAGAAAGACAACTGCAATCATTCCGCCTACATGAAGCATGATGTGAAGGGTATGGGCTCCATGGAATATGTTTGGAAGAATGATTGGGGCTACAAGTATGCCAATAACTGAAAATATTATGACGCTAAACAGGGTTGATTTTTTTTCCGTAATCTGGGTGTATATTGACATTTAACCTAATTTTGCACTTTAAAAATTTAAGCAATCTGGTATAAGTGCCAAAGTAGTAAATTTTGAGGAATAATTCTGGATAAACCTCATCTCATCACGAGTTTGGTTGATGTGTGCAGACAGTATTTTGTAGTATTGTGCGTCCAACTATTTTGCACTTGTACCAAAATTGTTATCAAATAAAATAAAGAATTCTTTTTTATGAATGGCAAACTTGTGGTTTTGGCGGTTTTTGCGTTATCTGTAGGATTAATTGGTAATGCATATGCGCACAAGTCTGAGGTAATTGGAGACTATAACGTTGAGGTAGGTTGGAAAAAAGAACCAGCAGTAGTTGGCAAGGCAAACTCTATAGAAGTTATGGTGACAACGGCATCTGCGTCAGGCAAAGTGGCAACAAGTATGGAAGATCATGCCGGTATGGATAACATGTTTGATTCTAATACTACGAAATCTGACACCAAGAAACCAACTACAAAATCCAATAATAACAAAAAATCTACGATGGTGTCTCATATGGGAACACTGTCTCATGATCATGGAACAAAAACAACTGGCATAGCCGGACTAAAACTTGATGCAGACATTACAATAAACGGTAAAAAGACAATGCTAAAACTTGTTGAAGATAAAAAGACAAAAGGAAAATATTTTGCTACTTTTACTCCACCGCGTGAGGGATTCCTAACAGTACATATTGTTGGTAAAATCAAAAACACTCCAATCGAAGTATCCCTCCATCCAGAAAAAGTAGAAAAGCCTACCAAAAAATAATTTTTTTCTTTTTTTTGCAAGTATTTATTTCAGACTCGCATTTGTATTGTGTGACGTTTTGCCCATCATGTGGAAAAGAGTTTATTGCAGATGAGAATTTCTGCTCAGGATGCGGAACGCCAAGATTCTCACAAACTCTAATCTATGCTGGACGGCCGACTGGAATCACAGTACTTGGCATACTCCAGATAATTGCAGGCATACTTTTGACTGTCTTTGCTGCCATGATTGGTACGATGTCTGGCATGATGGGTGGTTTTTCATATTTTGGTGCAATGACATCTATAGTTGGAGGTGCAATTACCGCAGTTTTGGCAGTGCTTGCCGCGCTTTCATTTTTAATTGCAAGCGCCTTGTTTTCAGGAAAAAAATGGGGGCGAACAATCGTAATTGTATTTTCTTTAGTAAATCTTGTATTGGGGGCGGCCTCTGTGACAGTGGGTAATGTGTTTGGACTTGGCGGAATAATACTAAATGGAATTATCTTGTACTATATGTGGAGGCCGCACGTAATTGCATATTTTCACTAGTCGTCTAAAAATTTGATGTTTTCTAAAATTTAATTTATTCTAGCATCTTCAATGTGTCTGAGGCGGTAATTATTCCAGCTATTTTGCCTGCCTTTGCAACAAGAATGCACTTTGAGTATCTGATAAGTGGTACCAGCGTTTTTGCAGGAGTCTGGTGATCAACAATTGGTGGCCGTGCCTCCATCACATCTGCCAGTTTTGTTTTTTTCCATGATGATTCATCGCTATCTGCTAGGTGTTTTACCACCCCGTCTTCTGTTATGATTCCAACTGGTTCATTTTTATTAAAAATTGGAATTTGACTGATTGACATTTTTTGCATCTTTGTTATTGCGTCATGTAGTGAATCAGTTGGCCTTAGCTTGATAATCTCCTTACTGCAAATGTCTCCTGCATTGTTTGGATCTGCCCTTCCTTCAAGTGTTGCAAGGCTATCAAACATTCTTTTTGCAGTTTCATAGCTTGGCTGACTTCTGCCTGACTCTATTTGGTTTATCATAGATGTGCTGACGCCTGTCATCTTTGCAAGCTCTTTTTGTGTTATCCCAAGCTTGGATCGCTGTTGCTTGATGTTATCTAGACGTGGAAGCATTACTATACGTAATTCGTGATATGCTATGAATTTTACTTAAAAAGTGAGGATATCGGAGAACATGGCCGACGTTATGATATCCTCACTCTGATTTGGTTGGTCTTGGCAGGTCCTAATCTCGGTAGTTGTTGCCGAATGAACCTAAGATAAAACTAATTTTTAGTAAAAAAAGGCTTGCGTAGAAATTATCAGTATGTATTTGTTCAAAAAAAACATACTACTCTTCAAGCACAACAAAAAATCACACTAGCTGAAATGATCATCTTGGTTGCAGAAGACAATAAGTTTGTTGCAAACCAGTACAAGATACTACTTGAAAAAAATGGCCACACCGTAATTAATACACAAGACGGAGTAGAGTGCCTGAAAAAATACAAAGAAAAGCTCAAAAAAACAGAATTTGACTCGCTTGATGAATCTCCGTTTGACCTGGTTCTCTTGGATCACAACATGCCAAAAAAAACAGGGGCAAAGGCAGCGAAGGAAATTCTGGCAAAAAACCCAAAACAAAAAATTCTATTCATCACTGGATATCAAAAATGGGCACTGGAGGATGAAACAGATGATCTCATCGACAAGATGGTCGTTTTAGAAAAACCATTTACGCTTTCGCAGCTTGAGCGAAAAATTGAATCACTTACGTGATTTTTTCTTTAGAGATTTTTTCTTCTTTGAGGACTTCTTTGATGGGTTTGGCGTGTTTTTGTCTAGAATTTCGGCCTGAGCTGCCGCAACAATTGCAATAGGAATTCTGTGCGGTGATGCGCTGACATATGATACTCCTATGTTGTGGAAGAACTTGACAGAGTTTGGATCTCCTCCATGTTCTCCGCAAACGCCGATTTCGATATTTGGTTTTACTGTCTTACCGTTTGCAATTGCAATTTTTACAAGACTTCCAACGCCGTTCACATCAACTGTTTGGAATGGATTCCTCTCAAGAACCTCTTTTTCTATGTATTCTGGAAGGAATTTGCCTTCTGCATCTTCTCTTGAGAAGCTAAATACTGCCTGCGTTAGGTCGTTTGTTCCAAAACTGAAAAACTCTGCAGTACTTGCAAGTTCATTCGATGTAAGGCAGCCGCGAACCACCTCTAGCATTGTTCCAAAGTTTATTGTGAGTTTGATTCCGTACTTTGATTCTGATTCTAACTTTACTTTGTCATAGATTCTCTTGATGTAATTTAATTCTGCAACGCTGCCAACCTGTGGAATCATAATTTGCGGATATGCGTTGATCTTTTGCTTTGCTAGTTCTGCCGCCGCTTCAAAGACTGCCCTGATTTGCATCTCGTATATCTCTGGATATGTTATGCCGACTCGTACTCCTCGATGACCCATCATTGGATTTATCTCTGCAAGTTCATGCGCGCGAGCCAGAATTATCTTTACATCTTCAAGTTCTTGCGAATTTCCAAGTTTTTCCAATTTATGGACTCTGTTGATTAATTCTTCAGGATTTGGAAGGAATTCATGGAGTGGTGGATCAAGCAACCTAATTGTTACCTTGTGATCCTCCATTGTTTTTAGGATCTGAATAAAATCACTTTTTTGCAGCTCTTGTAGTTTGAGGAGGTGCTGTTTTCGCTCCTCTACTGACTTTGCCATGATTAGTTTTACAAATAGCCCTAGTCTGTCTGCGGCATTGAACATTCTTTCTGTTCTGCACAGTCCAATTCCATGTGCACCATACTTTCTTGCAAGATGTGCGCCCTCTGGAGTGTCTGCATTTGCTCTAATTCCAATTTTCTTTGTCTTTTGTGCCCATTCAAGAATAGTTTTAAAATCGTCAGTGATTTGTGGCTCTATCGTTGGAACCTCACCCATGTACACATCTCCAACACTTCCATCGATTGTAATAGAATCTCCGTCATGTATTATCAAATTGCCAACACTTGCCTGTTTTGTTTCTGGATTTATTTTCAAATCAGAACATCCGACTATGCACGGCTTTCCCATTCCTCTTGCAACAACTGCTGCATGTGATGTTTTTCCACCACGACTAGTCAAAATACCGACTGAGGCAAAAAATGCAGGAACGTCTTCTGGCTTCGTTTCCTCTCTAACCAAAATTACCTTGGCGCCGTTTTCGCCCATTGCAACTGCGTGCTTGACATCAAAGACTGCGATACCACTTGCTGCACCTGGCGATGCCGCAATTCCCCTCACTACTTTTTGAAATTCTTTTGCCTTTTCATAATTGATTGTCTTGTGGAGCAATTGTTCTAACTGATCAGGCTGTAATCGTAATAACGCCATGTCTTTGGTGATTAGTTTTTCTTTTACCATGTCTACTGATGTCTTTATCATGCCTGCAGCATTCATCTTTGCAGACCTTGTCTGTAGTAGGTAGAATTTTCCCTGCTCTATTGTAAACTCGATGTCCTGTGGTTCTTTGTAGTGTTTTTCTAGTTTTTTGCAAGTATCTGCCAAAAGTTTGTAGCTTTTTGGCATTTCTGTTTTCATTTCGTCAACTGGCTTTGGTGTCCTGACTCCTGCTACTACGTCTTCGCCTTGAGCATTTATCAAGTAGTCACCAAAAATCTTGTTTGTTCCGTCTCCTGGGTTTCTTGTAAACACTACTCCTGTGGAACTGTCATTTCCCATGTTTCCAAATACCATCGTGACTACGTTTACTGCGGTTCCATCCGCAATGTCTCGTGTAATGTGATTCTTTTCTCGATATACGACTGCACGCTCGCCCATCCAGCTGTTAAAGACTGCCTTTACTGAAAGCTCTAACTGTTCATCTGCATTTACTGGGAATGGTTTTCCTATCTGTTTTTGGCAAACTTCCTTGTAGTGCGAGACGACCTGTCTTAGAGATTGTTCGTTTAGGTCGCTGTCTAGATGAACTCCTTGTTTTTTCTTTGCGTCTTCTAGGATCTCGTCAAACTTTTTGTCATTGACACCAAATACTACTTTGCCAAATAGCTGAATGAATCTACGATACGAATCTAATGCAAATCTTGGATTGTTTGTCTTTTTTGCAAGTGCCTCAACTGCAGCATCATTTAGTCCCAAGTTTAGAATGGTATCCATCATGCCTGGCATTGACAGTGCGGCACCTGACCTGACCGATACCAGTAATGGATTGTTGCTTGAGTTCCATTTCTTTCCAGTCTTTTTTTCCAGCCTTGCAATGTTTTTCTTTACCTCTGCCCAAAGGCCCTTTGGAAGAGTTTTGTTGTTTTGATAGTATAACTTGCAAACGTCTGTAGTAATTGTAAATCCCGGTGGCACTGGTAGCTTTAGTAGAGTCATCTCTGCTAGGCCTGCGCCTTTTCCGCCAAGAAGTTTTTTGTTCTTGCCGTCTCCCTCGTCAAAGAAATAAACCATTTTCATTTTTCTATCACCGGATTTTTCTATCACTTTGAACGTGTTTTAAGGATATTGCTTTTGCGAATTCCTCGATGATTGCATTCCAATTCTTTGCCTTTACTATGCCGCTTGCCACTAGTATCCCCTTTGAGCCAAGATCCATCGCCTTTCTGACGTCTTGACCACTGACTATTCCTGCACCGCAGAGAAGCTTGGTGTTGTTTTTTGCAGCCAATACTGCATGTACTGCTTTTGTGATAAGTTCTGGCTTTTCAGTTGATACTGCCTTTCCAGATCCAATCAGTTCTGGTGGTTCTATTGCTATGTATGTTGGATTTAGTTTTGCGTATTTTGCCGCCTCTGCAACATCTTTGACACAGACAACTGTGATCATTTTCAGTCTTTGCAGTCTTTCTACAAGTTCGATGATATCCTTGCTTGGAATTCGATGCTCACTGTGATTGATTAGCGAGCCGCTGATTTTTGATTTTTTTAACAGTTCTGGAATGACAAATCCTGTAGTGCTCCCAATTTTTGCATTATCTACGTGCTGTGAAAGTATTGGTCCAGAATAATCCTCAATGTCAGACAACAAGTGGTGTGGCGGGGCAATGGCAATTTTGACTTTGTATTTTTTTGCAATCTTGTCTGCGATTGATGCAAGTCTTGCAGCGTTATTCCCTGATATTTCCTCGTAATTTTTATAATTTATAATAAACAAGACTTTTACAAAGTAATTTTACGTATTATTTATTGTTTTTATACAATATCAGATACTTAGCTGTTCTGAAGTTTTCCAAATGAAATTACACAATGTGAATATGTTGTTTGTCATTTCTTCAGAGTTTGTAAACAGGGCACATTCCGTGTCTGTATTTTCATGTAGGGTTCCTTTTACTGCAGAATCTGACATGAGAAGTTTTCCAGTTATTGGACAGCTTTTTGATACCACTATTCTCCCTTTTGATGGGAGTTTTCCAATTCGCACTTCGCTTACACCAAATCTTTTTACAAATGAAATCATTTTTGGCGGCACATCTTCAACTATGAGACGTACATCCCCGCGTACCTTTTGTGCAAATTTGATCTTTTCAGGAATTCTTGAATGATACAGTCTTGATACGTCTG
>JAHEXS010000008.1 GCA_023252015.1 Candidatus Nitrosotenuis sp.
GAAGCGAGTCTTTGTTGGGGGAAGACTTGTTGCATCAAACGGAAGTCTGGTGACGAAAATAAGAAAGCCAAGCCTTCCAAAATGGATAACAAAAACAGTCAAGATTGCAACAAAGTTCACAGAAAATGACTTTGCAATAAAAAGCAAAAAACCAACAGTTCTTGTAAATGTAATTGAAATGGAAACTGAAATAATAACAAAGCAAAACACTGCAGAGCTTGTCACAAATAATGGAAATGTAATCCCATCAAAAGAAAAGGATGTCTGGAAGGTGGCTGCCTTTGATAGGACGTTTGGCTCAGCAAAACGCGCGCTGGGATTTTTGAAAAACTTTGGTGCAGATGTTGGCGCATTTGCATCCACTTGGAGCTTTCATGAAAATGACATGATAGTAATTGGCTCAAGCGAAAAAGACATGGCGCAAGCAGCAAATTATCTAATAAAATCACAGGGAGGAATGGTGGTGATAAAGGAGGGAAAAATCATGGCGTTTCTACCGTTGCAGGTTGGCGGAATAATCTCTTCAAATCCATTTGACGATGTGTTGGAAAGGTTTGTCAAGCTGAACTCTTCATTAGTTGAGAGTGGATGCGTATTCCAAAGGCCGCACCTCATACCATTGTTTTTGCCGTTTCTCGCGCTCCCATCGGTTAGAATTCTGTATAGCGGGATGATCGATATCAAGAAAAGATCGTTTATTGACGTCTTTGCCTAGGAAACTATTAAAAAAGGGTCAAACCAACTTTGTTCGTATATGGCTTCAATTCAACAAACTCCAAACGGTCCTGTTTTAGTATTAAGAGAAAGCGCGCTTCAGCAGAAAGGCAAAGACGCACAAAGAAATAATATCACTGCTGCAAAACTTGTAGCAGATCTAGTCCGCACAAGTCTGGGTCCAAGGGGACTAGACAAGATGCTAGTTGACTCTATTGGCGACGTTACCATAACAAACGATGGTGCTACAATTCTAAAAGAAATCGATGTCCAGCACCCAGCTGCAAAAATGATGGTAGAAATCGCAAAGACGATTGATAATGAGGTGGGTGATGGTACGACATCATCAGTTGTGTTTGCAGGTGCACTATTAGAAAGAGCAGAAGATCTTTTGGCAAAGGGTGTGCACGCCTCAGTAATAATTGATGGGTATCAAGCGGCTCACGAAAAAGTACTGGAGCTTTTGTCACAATTAGCAAAGAAAATTGATCCAACCGACGAAGAATCATTATTAAAAATAGCGATGACTAGCATGCAGTCAAAACTAATCTCCGAAGACAGCGGCGTTCTTTCAAAGCTAGTAGTCGATGCAGTCCTGAGGGTTGCAGAAAAGAAAGGAGACAAGTACGTTGTCGACCTTGACAATATCAAAGTTGAAAAGAAGACTGGCGGCTCAATCCAAAGCACAGAACTGGTAAAAGGAATTGTTCTTGACAAAGAAGTAGTTCACAGCGGAATGCCTACCAAAATTGAAGGTGCAAAAATTGCACTGCTAAATGCAGCACTAGAAGTTGAAAAAACAGAAATGAGTGCAGAAATTAGAATTACAGACCCAACCCAAATGCAAATGTTTCTGGAAGAAGAAAACAGAATGCTCAAGTCAATGGTTGACAAGTTGCAAAGAATTGGCGTAAACGTACTGATTTGCCAAAAGGGAATCGATGATATCGCACAACATTACTTGGCAAAATATGGAATTTTGTCTGTAAGACGAGTCAAAGAAAGCGACATGACAAAGCTTGGAAAAGCAACCGGTGGCAGAATCACAACAAATCTTGACGATCTAACAGACAAGGATTTGGGCCATGCAGAATTGGTTCATCAAAAGAAAGTAGAATCTGACAAGTGGGTATTTGTCGAGGGATGCAAAAATCCAAAATCTGTTACACTTCTTGTAAGGGGCGGCTCACAAAGAGTAGTGGATGAGGCAGACAGATCACTTCATGATGCACTTATGGTAGTAAAAGATGTAATGGAAAAGCCAGCAATTGTTGCAGGTGGCGGCTCACCGGAGGCATATTTGGCTTCTCAGCTAAAGGAATGGTCAGATAGTTTTGAAGGAAGGGAGCAACTCGCTATTAGAAAATATGCAGAGGCACTAGAGGTAATACCACTAATCATTGCAGAAAATGCAGGAATGGATCCAATTGACACCATGACAAGCCTCAGGGCAAAGCAAAACGGTGGAAAAAAATGGGTAGGAATCAATGCAAAGGAAGGCAAAATTGATGACATGTTTGCATTGAATATTGTAGAGCCAGTTGCCGTAAAGGAGCAAATTTCCAAATCTGCAACAGAGGCAGCATGCATGATACTTCGAATCGACGATGTGATTGCTGTTTCCGGCGGCAGAAAGTAATTCTAAAAAACTTCAAAACCTATCTCTGATATCACATTTGGTGTGTACAAAGTAGGAATTGATCTAGGTGGAACCAAAATTGAAGGAATCTGCCTTGATGAAAGGTCTCAAGTGATTCTACGAAAGCGAGTTCCAACAAACCAGCAAGACGGCTACAAATCAATTCTTAATTCAATATCTGCTTTGGTATCTGATATTACAAAAAACATTTCAGATTACACCATTGGAATATGTACGCCTGGTGCAATTTCAAGAAAAACCGGTATGATCAAAAACAGCAATACCAGGTGTCTCATCGGAATGCCGCTGCAAACTGATCTAGAACAAATACTTGGAAAAAAAATTTCGATGGAAAATGATGCAAATTGTTTTGCAATGGCTGAGGCAACTATGGGTGCGGCAGTTGGGTATGGTATTGTGTTTGGAGTAATAATGGGTACGGGCGTTGGCGGCGGAATCATAATTGATGGAAAAATACACAAGGGAAGAACATACATTGCTGGGGAATGGGGTCATCATACGTTACATCAAAATGGCAACAAGTGTTACTGCGGAAAATCCGGCTGCGTTGAGACCTACATCAGTGGGCCTGCCTTGGAAAAAAGATGGTTTCAAATCACGGGAAAAAAGGAACCACTTACTACCATAGTTCAAGGTCTTGATGGGAGTGATGGCCAGATGTGGAAAAAAGAATTTCTTGATAACTTTGGAATCGGACTTGCAAACGTAATTGACATCTTGGATCCGGATGCCATAGTGCTTGGTGGAGGCATATCAAATGTTGATTTTCTCTACACTGAAGGGCGTGATTCTGTGTATGACAAAGTGTTTAGTGATTTGGTGGACACTCCAATTCTCAAAAACAAGCTTGGCGATTCTGCTGGAGTATTTGGCGCAGCGTTGCTCTAGGCTGGGCAGCCTTGTATTTTTTGGATGTAAAAGCCATTTGTCATTATTTCAATTTCAATTTCGTCTGGAACGCTTTCTGAATGGCAAAAATGACATTCTTCGGTTGTAATTTTGGCATTTTGCTCGCCTATTGAAAATAGCCATTTTTTTGCATACTCGACTGCCTTTTGGTTATCTTTAGAATCTGTGATCACATCAAAGTGCATGATATGTCCATCTTTTGCTTTTACGTATGTGTCAAAAACATGAACCTTCATGTGGTGTTTGAATCCAATCCATTTTTATTTTTTATTGAATAATAACATCAAAAGTTCTCATAGGCATAATATGTCATCTGTCTTATTCTGTCCAGCAACAAACTACATGTCCTTTTGATGTCTTCACTTTTTTTCAAGACAATCCCTTGTTCTATACCATCTTTCAACAAAAAATCAAACACTGTATCGTCTTTGATCTTATGATACTCTTTCTCATACCATATTAGAAAATTGATTGCGTCTAATCTACCAGACCTTTTTGCATTTTTTTTGAATTTTTCCAAGCTTACATGCTTCAACTTGAAATCAAATTTTGTATTGTATTCCTCAAGAAGATTTGTAAATATTTCTCGTATGGTTTTTAAAAAAAGGTTTAGATCTGATTGGAACTCCTCAGCATTTGCTCCCAATCGGTTAAGAATGATTTCAGCCTCAGTAATTTTTCTTATCGCTGTCATAAATCTAATCTATTCACAAATCATAAAACTATTCCTACTGGGGATGTTAGATGCATTAAGTTTTATTTAATAAAACAATCTGTAGAGCATTCTCTGCATTTTTCACGGCTAATTCTGCAGCTGTCACTGCTTGTTTTTTTGCACTGTTTGAGCTATCTCTGAGAAAGGCCCTATTTGCGAGATTAAGATCTTCTTTTGCTTGTTTTAATTTTTCCTTTGCAGTGTTTAGTGCACTCGAGTAGGCCGCATTTATTTTATCTGCTTCCGCTTTTGTCTTTATTGATTTACTAATTGTATTGACTGTGGCAGAAGGATTAAGTTTTTTTATCTGCGCTACTCTTTCTTTTTCTACCAATAGGTCGTTTCTTTCTTTTGCTTTTTTTCTTGCCTCACTGTATTTACCTTCTGCGGATGAAACAACCTGAGTTAGCAATATCGTACTTGCAAAAACTGCAAACGCAATCAAAAATAACCGGTTCATTTATTTTCGTCACCCAAATTTATTGTGAATATCTACTGACATCCATCATTTTATTGAAAAATTTCATTTATGCATCTGCTTTTTCGTTTTAAACGATCATCAGCGTCTGTTTTCCCTCACAAGGAGGGGCATTCTATTTTTATTGCGGCTCGATTGTGGCAGGAGGCTTGCTTGATATCACATAGGAGACCCACGTTACTTCGTCAATTTCATTTGTGATTCGATTGCTGATTTTTGCCAGTAGCTCATGTGGAAGTCTTGTCCAATCCGCAGTCATTGCGTCAATTGACTCTACCACTCTAATCATTACGATATTTCCGTATTTTCTTTCGTCGCCTACCACACCCACTGCCTTATCATCTCCTACTGCGGCATATGCCTGCCAGATTTTGTCATACCATCCTGCCGTCTCTAGCTCGTCTTCTACAATTTTGCTTGCAACCTTGGTAATCTCTAATTTCTTTTCTGTGACCTCACCAATTATTCGTACTGCAAGACCGGGTCCTGGAAATGGATGGCGAGAAAGTAGTTTCTTTGAAACGCCAAGTATTGCAGCAACCTTTCTTACTTCGTCTTTGTACAAATCACGCAATGGCTCAAGTATTTGAAGGTCAAGCCAGTCAGGTAAACCGCCAACATTATGATGTGTCTTGATTATGGCAGCAGGACCCTTTGAGACTCCGCTTTCTATGACATCTGGATACAGGGTTCCTTGCGCAAGCCATTTGAAGGGGCCATTTTTTTCCGCAAACTCTGTAAAAATTCTGATAAACTCTTCGCCTACAATTTTTCTTTTTTTCTCAGGATCTGACACTCCTTTAAGCTTGTCCAAAAATTGCTTCTTTGCATTAATTGCGGTAAAATTAACAGAAAAATTATCCTTGAACATTTTTTCTATTTCATGTTCTTCATCTAATCTGAGAAGACCGTTGTCGACAAAGACACACTTTAGCCTGTCTCCTATTGCCTTGTGAATTAAAAGTGCGGCAACAGTTGAGTCAATTCCGCCGCTTACTCCACACAATACATTTCCATCAATTTTTGAAATATCGTCTACTGTTTTTTCAACAAAGCTTTCCATCGTCCAATCCTGTCTTGCATGGCAAATGTTTAGAACAAAGTTCTTGAGAATCTGAACACCCATTTTAGTGTGAACCACTTCGGGATGAAACTGAATGCCATACACTGATTCCTGCTTATTTGCAATGGCTGCTGCTTGCGAGCGTTCAGTGTGACCTATTATCTGAAAATTGTCTGGAATTTTTTCTGCCTCATCTCCATGACTCATCCACGCTCTGAGTGAATCACCAACTCCGCCAAGTAAATCCGAATTATTGTCTACTGTGAGCACAGAGTGCCCGTATTCTTTATTTGCACGTTTTACTTTTCCACCAAAACTATCAACTATCAACTGATGACCATAACAGATTCCAAGAAGCGGCAGTTTCATTTGAAAAATTCCAGAATTAGGTCTTGGTGCATCGTTGTTGTACACACTTGACGGTCCTCCGGAAAATATCACTCCTTTTGGGTTTAGTTCCTTTATCTTCTCAAGTGAAATGTCATATGGAACAAGCTCTGCATACACTGAAAACTCCCTAATGCGCCTGCAGATCAAATGACTGTATTGCGAGCCAAAATCCAGTACTACAATTTTATCCATTATATCACTTTGAGTTTTCTATCATTTTTGAAAATGACCATGCCGCCGTGCTTACTATTTCGTTGATTCTTTCCTTTTGACGATAATTTTTAATTATTATTTCGCGCAGTAATGTGCCGTCTTTGTTCACCAGACAATTGATTATGGAATTCTCACCAATGTCGCCTTTTTCAAATTCTGCTACGTCCTTTCTTTTCATCTCACCAATTATTCTCTCAAGGAAAAACGATTTGAATGGATGTGAGTCCTCATTGAGCTCAATCCCGTCTTCCACTATGATTGATACCTGCTCCGGAGTCACGTATGCATTCGCTATCAGGGACCCATCAGTGTTTTTTTTCAACGGAATTGTATAATCCGAGGATTTGGGCTTTGGTGCGGGATTCTCCTTTAGTGAAGATGCTTTTGTAAAACTTTGCTGTTTTAGTACGGAATTTATCAAAACTAGGTTTCTCTCAAGTATTTCAATTTCCTCTCTATGTTTTTCTATTTGAGAAGTGATGCGATCTCTTAGTTCAAGTGCGTCTTTTACTTGTTCTTCTGAGAACTCCATAATTTCCATGACGCATCAACGGTATTAAAATGCATTCAAGCATCAGATGTTGAAGTCAAGTTTCCTATACGTTATCTTCTTGAACCCATTGATTGGTTTTGATAGTGTAAAAAATTCCGACTTGCTTTTTGTGGTGAGCCATTCTAGGAGAATTTTACCATGCTTGAGTTTTTTTCTCTTGGTTTTTTTATCCACAGTATTTGTTTTTGAATATTTTCCAATTCTTGTTCCAAAATCCATCCCAAACAATACTATTTTCTTTGCGCCAAAATGACTTGCCAAAAATACACATCTGTCTCCATCAGTAAAGCCACCAAAATTACAAATCTTTCCAGTTTCCTTTGTCTGGGTTGTGCCGATGCAGTTTTTGAAATTTCTTACAAACTCTAATTTGTTGATATTATCCCCATGTGCGTGAACCACAAATACGGTGTTTGTTTTTTTAATTTTTTTTAGCGATTTTAAATCCCCATCAAGGTCAGTTACAATTATTTTTGGCCTAATTCCATTTTGAATCAAAGGAGTGACTGCGCCGTCGGCACATATCATAACTGTGTTTTTGTACTTTTTTAGCGTAACAATTGATGATTGCAGAGATGGACCAGCACCTATGACAAAAATTGTTTTTCCATCAATCATTTTTTTCAGCCTAGTTAGAGAAAACCTCTTTTTTATGATGGAATCAAGTAAAATTGCAGAACTATGGTCATCTTTTTTGCTGTAACCAAACTCTCGTGCTATTTGCTTGTATTTAGAATTCCAGCCTGAAATTACCAATTAACTCTAAAATTAGCATGCTTTGTCATAAATCATATGAATAAACTTGGCTCGGTAAATATCGGTGGCACAAACCCAGTAAGGATAATGGGCATACTAAACACAAGTCCGGAATCATTCTATAAAAAATCCATCAAAAAGGGCAAAGAAATCACATATGCAGTCCAGCAAATGGAGCAAGACGGAGCAGACTTTGTTGATGTTGGTGCCATGTCGACTGCGCCATACCTTACAACCATAATATCAGAAAAACAAGAAATCAAAAGAATAATCAATGCAATAAAACAAATCCAAAACGCATCAAATCTGCCAATCTCAGTTGATACCTGCAGATCAAGTGTGGCAAAGGCCGCACTTGATCTTGGAGTGGACATCATTAACGATGTAACTGGTCTCAAGTATGACAAGGAAATGATAAATGTTATTTCAAAGAGTCAACCCTCACTTGTCTTGTGCGCATATGGCAAAAAACCACTAAAGGGCAATCTAATTACACAAACAAAACTGCTTCTAAAAGAAAGCATAATGCTTGCAAAGTCTGCTGGTATTCTAACAAACAAAATCACACTCGATCCAGCAATTGGGTTTTTTAGAAAAACTGGGAAAAATCCGTTTTATACCAAGATAAATTCAGATTGGCAAAAAAGAGATCTAGATGTTTTGCAAAATCTATCATCTATAAAATTGAATTTTCCAATTCTTGTTTCAGTCTCAAACAAGTCATTTATTGGGAAAATTCTAAACAGGCAAGATCCGTCTGATCGTATTTTTGGCTCTGTTGCAGCCGAAGTAATTTCTGTCCTAAACGGAGCAGACATAATCCGAACGCACAATGTAAGACAAACAAAAGACGCAATAACAATCGCAGAAAAATTTTCAAGGCAATCCAAGAAAGGCTTATAACGCATTCTACTTCTCCTTCCTAAGGGTTTACTTGGAAATAAGAGAAGGATTAACTTTTGACGATGTTCTTCTTGTGCCAAAATATTCTAACATTACCACAAGATCACAGACCGATCTTAAAACAAAACTATCAAAAAATATCTCACTTAACATTCCGCTGATTTCCGCAAACATGGATACTGTCACAGAAGCCGCGATGGCAGCTGCCATGGCAAGGGAAGGCGGTATTGGAATCATTCATAGGTTTTTGACAGTTGAGGAGGAAGTAGAAGAAGTCCTCAAGGTAAAGAGATCTGCAAGCGTTATCATAGAAAACCCGTACGTGGTAAGTCCGGATCAATCAATCCGGGACGCAATTGCATACATGACTGAAAAGGGTGTTTCAGGTCTTTTGGTGGTAAGTAATTCAAAGCTTGTAGGAATATTGACAGGACGGGATGTCATGTTTGAGTCAGAATTAGATCATCTCGTAAAGGACGTAATGACAAAGGATGTCATAACTGCAAAGCCCGGAATCTCTTTGATTGATGCAAAAGAAGCCCTCCGAAAACACCGAATAGAAAAACTCCCACTAATAGATGATACTGGATCAGTCAAGGGACTGATAACAAGTAAAGACATTACGCACAATGAGAATTATCCAAACGCATCAAAGGACAAAAAGGGAAGGCCGCTAGTAGGAGCAGCAGTTGGCGTTAAGGGCGATTTTATGGAAAGAGCAGAGGCATTACTTGAGGCAGACGCCGATGTTATTGTAGTAGACATAGCACATGGCCATAGTGAAAACGCAATCAATACTGTAAGGCTAATCAAAAAAGCATTTCCAAACTGTGAGCTAATTGCTGGAAATGTCGCAACTGCAAGAGGTACTGAAGATCTGATAAAGGCAGGAGTGGATGCAGTAAAAGTTGGTGTTGGTTCTGGCTCTATTTGCATTACGCGAGTAATTACTGGATCTGGTGTGCCGCAGCTGAGTGCAGTGTATAACTGTGCAGAAATGGGCAAAAAATACGGTGTTCCAATAATTTCAGACGGTGGCACAAGAACATCCGGTGATGTCACAAAGGCATTAGCCGCCGGAGCATCCACAGTTATGATTGGAAGTCTCTTTGGGGGAACTGATGAAAGTCCTGGATCATATGTGATGAAAAATGGAAAACGATACAAAATCTACAGAGGCATGGCATCGTTTATGGCAACACTTGGAAGAAAAACAAAGGAAGCAGGAAATGTCGTAAATGATGACTTGAATGACTATGTGGCAGAGGGAGTAGAAGCAATGATGCCGTACAAAGGAAGTGTTGCCGACATCATAAAGCAACTGACAGGAGGTGTTCGTTCAGGCCTGAGTTATTGTGGTGCAAACACCATACAGCAGATGCAAGAAAACGCAGAATTCATCAAAATGTCCCGTGCCGGCTTTGCCGAAAGCCAGCCACACGATGTTGACCTGATGTAAGTTTTTTAATGTCATAAAGAATCTAACTTTCTATGCTTACAAGAACTACTGTCATAGGAATAGGAATCGGTGGAGTAATTTCAGCAATTGCAATCTATGCATTGATTACATCGATTGGACTTCAAACCATAACTGCAACCGAAACAATATCTGTTGGAAAATCCACTACATACAAGTTTGATGCACCAAAGAGCTCGCACCAGAATTTCAAAGTGACTGGAGAAAAATTTCACGTAAAACTGCAGACTCCTAGTGACGGTATTCAAAAGGATGAGGACTTTAAAAAAGAGATTACATTTGACTGGTTTGTCCTACAAGAGGGAAAAAACAAAATAGATATCCAAAACTTGGGACCGACCGATCTGACTGTCAATGTAAAGTTTTCAAGATACACTGAGGCAATTTTGATCACATATCACATCATGGTGCTTACGGCAGGCGTTGTAATAATTGGATTCAGTGCAGCATTTTCTGTAAGAAAACCAAAAGGATTCTAAATCATTCTTGCCCTTTTGTACGATCCGAGCACTTTCATAAACAAAGTTCTCCGCCTTATTTTTTCCAAAATTCCTTGTATTGTAGGATCTTCTTTGGTACCATCAAAGTCCATGTAGAAATTATATTCCCATGGGGTGCTCTTGTTTGGTCTTGATTCTATCTTTGTGAGGTTTACCTTGAAATCATTAAACTCTTTTAGTATGTTAAATAATGCTCCGGCCTCATGTTTGACTGAAAATATTATTGATGTTTTATCTCCGTTGTCTAGGTGTTTTTTTGACAATACCAAAAATCGAGTGTAGTTAGATGCGTTGTCTTCAATTCCCTCCTTGATAATTGGGACTTGGTATATTTCAGACGCCCTTTTACTTGCAATACAGCTGACGTTTTTCTTGTTCAAGTCTTTTATTATTTTGACACTTCCTGCTGTATCATATGTCGGAATTGTCTTTAGCTTGTGATCCTGAATGAATTTCCTACATTGTCCTAGTGCTTGTGGGTGTGAATACACAGTATCGGTACCATCCATTCCGTCAAATCCAATCAGACAGTGCCTTACCCTGTAGTATATCTCACCGACTATTGTCAGACTAGTTGATACCAACAAGTCATAACTTTCACCAACACTGCCCTCAAGTGAATTTTCTACTGGTAGTACTGAATAATCGGTATTACCATTCTGGGTAGATTCTACCACCTCAGTAAAGGTTGAAAACGGAACCGTATCTAATGCTTCTTTAAAAAATGAAATTGCCGCATCCTCGCTATATGCACCTCGTTCTCCTTGGAACGATACTTTGTACATTTTAATCTCTTAATTTTATAAAATCGCTTTTTTCGTAATTAGTTGATATCTTACGGTCCTCAACAAATCCACAGTTTGGGCACTTGACTCTATCTCTTAGCGGAACTACGCTTCCTGCACATATGTTACATTTTGTAAATAATACTCCTAATTCGGGCTCATCTATTGTTGCATGTATTGTACCGTTTAGATGATTTTCAATTTTCAGTGTAATTACATCGTTTACTCTGGCAATGATTCTTCTTCTGTCCAAGTTCTGACAGATGCATTCTACTCCTGACGAATTTGGTTTGCCGTTTATGTAGTGTATGGCTACTGCAACCATGGACGATAATACCGCGGCAACTGTACCTATGACAATGTCCCCTTTTTTTGGTATTGCAATTTGTTTTCCATTCTCTACTTGTGCAATCTTGTTTTTTTTATCAATATTGGCAATCCCAATTGTACATGCCCTGATCTTACTGCCGTCATCGAAGGTATTGCTTCCTGCTTCCATTTCTTCAATAAACCCTAGTGTATCGCCAGGTACGACAAAATCTTCCATATTGCTTCCTGATTCTGTTAATTATTAATTGTTTTTAGAATCAAAAACAAGCGAATCTAAATTTCAGACTCGCAAACAGGCATGTCCTTTAGAATGTCCTTTCCATCCTCATCTATAATTGACGGTGCGACAAGACAAATCTTGCCATTTTTTCTCTTGCAGTAAACTTCGGATTCATTATTTTCTTTGTCCCTTGCCCAAAAGGAATGCGTCTGCGAAAAATTTGGGCTCTGGCCGCTTTTTTCATAAATTTCCTCTGCGGTCCATATCTGGTCTTTTGCAACTGATGTACTGCCAAGCTTTGTTCCCTTGATGCCGACAATGTCACCTTCCTCATCTTTGACTATGCAGCTTACGTGAATCCTAGCTTTTGGGTATCTAATAAAATTCTTTTTTGTATGTGAAAAATTACTCTTGCGTGCCATTTACATCATTATGAAAAACGAGAATTGGTTTTTGTACTCAAATTACTTTCCTTTTCATAAAAACTCTTCAATTCAGCAATATTAACATTATTGTTGGGCATAAATTCATTTTACAACCAGTGTGGAATTTGCAAGTATCCTTCAATGCTTTCATTTCTTAATATTTTCAGCAATGCCGTCGCTTGAGGTGTGGACAAGACAGGCTTGTCAAATTGATTGTCAGTTGAAATCCTCGGACACGCAACTTGGATAAATGCGTCGATTCCCCTCAAATTACGCAGTTTTTCATTTGTAATGTCTGTAAGTGCAAACAGCTGAACTGTTTTTCCTTCCGTTTCCAGCTCACGCTTGAATTTGAGTGCTGTAGTCTTTGAGAGCTGGCCTTCTTTGAGACCAACTATTACTCCAAATGTCTTTGCATCTGCTGCCTTGTAAATTGCCAAAGTTGCCTTTGTTTGTAATTTCTGAGCAAACTCTGTTACCTCCCGAACCTCACTAAAGTAAGGATCTAAAACATAGGTTGGTCTGTTTGTTGAAAGTGCAAGACCTGCTGCATGGAAATTACTTTGCCCCATGAAGACATTTGCATCAACTTGATTCTGCACTTCTTGTGCAGGATAAAACTCGCATCCAAACACCTGCCCGTCATTTAGCTGACCTTTACCTTTTCCTACTCTTACTTGTACTCCGTTATCTTCCAGAGTCTTGCGAACGGCATCAATTTGATTGAGGTGCTGGCTGTCAGTAACAAGCGATATTGTTTTGCCCTTTAGAATTTCTGCACACTTGATTGCTACTCCCTCAAAGGAAATATCATCAAAGGCGTCTATCATCACCACGTTATCTTGAAAGGTTGACATGTTTATTGTGTGACCAATGTTGAACAAAATCTCAGCAGCTAGAGTTTTTGCGCCATTTGAATTCAGATCACATGTCCCCCATGTGGTATCTGCAATCACATATGCTGGAATGCCAAATCTGTTCATTATATTGACTGCAGCGTCTTGGACTTTTGGGAGAATCCCGTCTGGCCCATTAAGTGCAACAGACACTGGCTTGCGCTCTTGGATTGTCTTGAAGATTTTGTCTTCATCTATTACTATCATTTGAACAGATAAACGCCTGTCAATTTTAATTTAAATCAAGCTGTATCGTAAATCACAAATGTCTCATCATTTTCTAGTAATTAGTGCAAAAAGAGACAATTCTGAACATTGGCTTTGATGACACCGACTCGCCAAAGGGAATGTGCACCACTTACCTTGCATACAAGCTGGTCGATTCGCTAAAAAAAGAAAAAGTAGAGTTTCTTGATTACCCAAGATTAATCCGATTCAATCCAAACATTCCGTGGAAAACACGCGGAAATGGAGCAGTGGCATTAAAAATCAAAACAAGCAAGCCAGATCTGGTAAAAAATAAAGTAATTAGCTTTGTAAAGAAATTCTCTGATCTAAAAAATGGCGCAAACCCGGCAGTCGTTTTTTTTGAAAGCACAATCATTCCGGAAGAATTTACACAATTTAGCAAGCATGCACTGTGGCAGCTGATAAGCAGAAATCACGCAAAAAAATTTGCCGCAGACCATAATCTAGAGTCATTTTACATTGGAAATGGTCAGGGATTAGTTGGTGCAATAGGTGCAATCGGATATCGATTTTCTGATCATACCTTTGAGCTGCTCAGCTACAGAAAAAAATCCCAGTTTGGGAAAAAACGAAAGCTCGTTGCAGATAGCGTAAAACAAATGCAGGAAAAGACATACCCTAGAACCTTTAACAGCTATGACACAAAAAAACATCGGGTCTTATTTGCACCACACGGACCGGATCCAGTATTCTTTGGTATTCGAGGAGAGGATGTGGGCTCACTACTTGTTGCATCTAATCTAGTCGAAACTCAAGAAAAACTTGCTGGTCACATGATCTTCAAATCAAATCAGGGAACAGGAGATCACCTGCAAAATGAAATTGATATTCATTCTCTAAAGCCATATTGCTCCGGTACAGTAACTGGTGTTGTTTCAGTGGAACCCAAAATAGAAAAGGGCGGACATGTGATGTTTGCCATAAAAAAAGATGACACTGAAATAAAATGTGCCGTCTACAAAGAAACTGGAATAACAGAACACGCCGCAAATCTGATTATAGGTGATAAAGTTTGCGTCGGTGGCGGAGTCAGAAAGGCATCCCGCAAGCATAGCCGTATACTTAATGTGGAATTTTTTCAGGTTTTGAGCTTGGAAAAAAAATACATTCTGGTTAATCCAATGTGCACAAAATGCAAAAAACACATGAAGTCAAAAGGACAAGGCCAGGGCTTTGAATGTGTAAGATGTGGAAAAAAGTCACCTACAAAAGAAACCAAGCAAGTTTTCAGACAAATAAAAAAACAAATCTACATTCCGCAAATGTCTGCGCACAGGCATCTTACACGACCGCAACAGAGACTTGGAATTGTAAACAAGGATGTAATATTTGATGATTCTGCTCTGTGGTTCTATGCTAATCAAAACTGAAAAGTTATTAGCGGGGAGTAGACTTTCAGGAGTTTTTAGCTCCATTTGAACTACTGATCTGCGGGTATCACATCAATTATGATTATGAGCCCGCCGGGATGACTTAGTCCTATAAAGACTGACTTCCCCACCCCGCTGATCAAAAATTAGGTCTCAGGGGATATATACACTCTGATTTTTGCAAATAATTATTAGGATTTCAAACTTCATTTTGGTGTGAACAAAAAAATTCGAATAGCTGGAATTATTGCCGCACTTGCAGTATCTGCAATCATTCTTTCATCACCTTCTCATGCCCCTCCATTGCCGCAACCAAATCCAGAATCAAAAAACGAATCTGTTCAAATTCTTGCAACAAATCTCAAAAAGCCTTGGGCCATTGCATTTGCTCAAGACCGAATCTTTGTAACCGAAAAGGAAGGCGCGATCAGAGTAATTCAGTCAAATATTCTCATTGATGAACCTCTTACGGTTTTGAGAGCCGCAAACGTTTACGGAGGAGGATTGCTTGGAATAACAACACATCCTGACTTTGAAAACAATCATTTTCTTTACGTATATTACACATATTCTGAAAATGATACTCTTCTCAACAAGGTTCTCCGTATCACGGAATCGGAAAACAAACTCAAGAATGCAACAATCATAATTGACAAAATTCCAGGCTCGCAGTTCTATAATGGAGGCGTGATAAAATTTGGACCTGATGGAAAACTATACATTGCTACTGGCTTACCGTCTGAAAATTCCCATGATTCCCAAGATATGTCCTCGCTTGCAGGAAAAATTCTTCGAGTAAACGATGACGGAACAATACCTAATGATAATCCGTTTCACAATTCACCCGTATTTTCCTTAGGACATAGAGACCCACAGGGCATGGCATGGGATAACCAAAACAATCTCTATGTTACCGAGCTTGGTCCTACAAAAAACGATGAAATCAATCTTGTTAAGCCGGGACAAAATTATGGTTGGCCAGAACAGGAATGCTCTGGAAAAGAAAACTATGTTGACTCTGTAAAATGTTATGATCCAAGCATAGAACCAGGGGGAATCGTGTTTTATAGCGGGGACAAACTTGAATATAATGACAGCTTGATTATGGCAACATTGCGCGGATCAAACTTATACAAACTAGACATATCTGACAACAAGGTATTATTACAAAAAAGCATATTGGGTGGAACTGGAAGAATCCGAGACGTGGGACTAGGGCCTGATGGCTATCTTTACATTATCACATCAAATACTGACGGCAAGGCGTTTCCTGACAAACTAGATGACAAGCTAATGAGAATATTGAAGTAAATTGGCAAGTTTTGATGTTTCACGATTTTTTGAAAAGGATAGAAAAGAAAGAATCGACATTGTAGCCAAGTTTGCAAAGCTGACCAAACAAGAAATACAAACCCTTGAGAGTTCTGGGGGAATTTCATTTGAGCAGGCAGACAAAATGGTTGAAAATGCGATAGGAACATTCTCATTCCCGCTTGGAATTGCGACTAATTTTACGATAAACAAAAAAGAATACCTAGTTCCAATGGTAATTGAAGAGCCATCCGTGATTGCGGCGGCATCAAAGGCTGCCAAGATAGCAAAGATACGCGGGGGATTTGTGATGCAAAACGATGAATCGTACAGCATAGGGCAAATACAAGTAGTAAATGTAGATGTGGAACATGCAATGCAAAAAATTCTCAAATCTTCAAAGAAAATACTGGAACTCGCAAACTCTAAGAGCAATACACTATCAAAAATAGGTAAAGGAGCAAAGGAGGTTTCTTGCAAGGAAATCAAGGCAGATTCCGGTCCAATGTTGATTGTTGAACTGTTGATTGATGTCGGTGATGCGATGGGAGCAAACGTAACAAACACAATGTGCGAGGGAGTAGCACCGCTCATAGAAAAAATCACAAATGGCAAAGTAATACTCAGAATTCTCTCAAACTATTCCACAAGAAGAATGGTAAGGGGTACTGCGACATTTGAAAAAGAAGCAGTTGGGGGACAGGAAGCGGTTGACAACATAATTTTGGCATACCAGTTTGCAGCCTATGATGAGTACCGTGCTGTAACACACAACAAAGGAGTAATGAACGGCATCATTGCAGTTGCAAACGCAACCGGACAAGATACGCGCGCAATCGAGGCAGCTGCACATGCATATGCTGCAAAGAGCGGAAGGTACACATCACTTACACAATGGAACAAAGACATGGACGGAAACTTGGTTGGCAAAATTGAAATTCCAATGTCTGTTGGAATAGTAGGAGGAATCATCAATGTGCATCCGACTGCAAAAATATGTACAAAAATACTTGGAGCAGAATCCGCAAGCGATCTTGCATGTATAATTGGTGCTGCAGGCCTTGCGCAAAACTTTAGCGCTCTGCGAGCTCTTGCGTCAGAGGGAATCCAAAAAGGTCACATGAGATTACACGCAAGAAACATTGCGGCCGCGGCAGGCGCAACACATGAGCAAATCGACACACTAGTTAAGAAAATGACGGCAGAAGGCAATATTTCGATTAATCGAGCACGCGAGCTTTTAGAGAAAATTTGAACAACAAAATATAGAGGTTCTTTTCTCAAGAATTAAAGATGACCAAAGTAAAATTTGCCATTCCAAAGGGTAGTCTTGAAGATGCAACCTTTGCCATTCTAGAAAGATCCTGGACCAAGGTTAAGCGCAAGAGCCGTACATATCGAGTAACCTTGGATGATCCTGACATTGCCGTAAAAATGCTAAGGCCGCAGGAAATTCCGACATTTGTCTCTGATGGTTTGTATGATGTAGGTATAACTGGAAAGGACTGGATTGGCGAAACGAATTCTGACGTGGAACCACTTTTGGATCTGGAATATGGAAAAATAAAACTAGTAATAGCAATTCCTGACACTTATCGATTCAAGTCACTAGATGAAATGATTGCAGCATATGCAAAACAAAAAAGAGTATTTCGAATATCCTCAGAATATCTAACAACTGCTTCAAAATTCATAAAGCAACTAAAATCATACAAAAAATACTACGGAAACAAAGACCCGCAAATTGTCACCCCTTGGCTCCGGATTGGAACAAACAAAAGCGTGCAAATTCATCTATCGTTTGGCGCAACAGAGGCAAAGCCTCCAGATGACGTGGACGCGATAATGGATGTCACAGAGACCGGAACTACGCTTGCACAAAATCAGCTAAAAATCGTCGACGTTGTTTTACAATCAAGTGCTCACCTAATTGCAAACAAAAACTCGTTACGTGACAAAACAAAAAGGGAAAAAATCTTTGACATCATTACAGTCATGAGGGGCGCAGTTCAGGGAAAAAAATATCTTCACATTTACCTAAACGTAGAGGAGAGGAACCTGGCAAAATTGCTGACCAGCTTACCGTCCCTTAAGCGTCCTACAATTAGCCCACTAAGCGAAAAAGGATGGTATGGTGTAAACACCATAATCCCAAAATCAGAGTTTCACAAAATGATCCCAAATCTTAGAAAAATCGCACAGGGGCTAGTAGTGCACGAGCCAAGGCAGATCCTAGAACTTGAAGAGATAAAGCGTCACGAAGAAAATTGAAGATAATCACAGTCAAAAACGTACACTCCTTTGCCAAGTCTCAGTCGCGCAAATTTGACAAAAAAATAGTTGAATCAATAATCAGTCTAGTGCAAAAAGACGGCGATTCTGCACTCAGAAAGTTTGAAAAAAAATTCAACGGCGTAAACATCAAGACATTTTTAGTGTCAAAAAAGGAAATCAAAGACGCATATCAAAGTGTAACTGAAGATCAGATACAGGCAATCAAACTAGCAAAAGCAAGGCTGGAAAAAACCGAGTCGGCACTTAAAAACAAACTTGGAAAAATCGAAATAAAGACAGACGGAATCAAAATCACAAAAATATTCACTCCCCTAGACAGCGTAGGCTGTTACGTGCCAGGGGGATTGGCAAGATACCCAAGCTCAGTAATAATGTCTGTCGTCCCAGCAAAAATAGCTGGCGTAAAAAAAACAATAATAGTTACACCGCCAAACAAGCAGGGAAAAGTAGACCCATTAGTACTGATTGCAGCAGACATCTGCAAGGCTGATCAAATCTTCAAAGTTGGAGGAGCGCACGCAATAGCAGCGCTTGCATTTGGCACCAAGTCCATCCCACAGGTGGATAAAATAACTGGGCCTGGAGGCTCGTTCGTGACTGCGGCAAAATACCTCGTTTCTGATATTACATCAATTGACATGCTTGCAGGACCAACCGAATTGGCAATAATTGCTGATGATTCAGCAGATCCAAAGTTTGTCGCATTGGATTTGATTTCACAGGCAGAGCACAGTTCAGATACCTCATGTTGCTTGACCACGCCGTCAAAGAATTTGGCA
>JAHEXS010000067.1 GCA_023252015.1 Candidatus Nitrosotenuis sp.
GGAATGAATGGGGGCAACGAAATTTGTGCAGGCGGAATGGCGTATTTGGCCGCAAAGTCACTAGACAGAAGAAACACAAGCCTTGCCGCAATCGCAGTGGTTTCAGCACTTGGGGACAGGCAAGACCAGGGAGACAGAAAGTCGTTTTTAGGAATGAATGCCGATATAGCAGAGGAGGCAAAAAATTCAGGCCACCTCAAGGTCGATTTGGATTTGCTGCTAGTTGGGCGTGAGACTAGGCCAATTGCGGATTCCCTGGCATTTACGTCGCAGCCATTCATTGAGGGACTGACATGGAACAGGGATGCTTGCTTTTCGCTTTTAAGAACGTCTGGAATAAATCTCAAGGACGGCGGAAGATGGAGAACCCCGTCGGATCTTACAGACGATGAAAAACGCAAAATAATTGAGGCAATTACAAAATTCGCAAGCACCCAAAATGCAACTCAAATAATGGAAGAATTAATTGGATGCACATACACGTTTCCAAGCGAGGACAGACGCAGCTTTTTGCGAGATGCCCGCGAGTTTTCAACCATGCTGAATTCCTGCGGAAGAATAAACAGGGCGGGGGTCGGAATTGCGATTTGCATGGGCGACAGAAATAAGATGCTGCAGGCAGGAGAAAACATCCTCGGAGAATACAGAAAAATGATACGAGACTACATGAATATTTTATCAAATGAACGCTGGAGAATGAGCGACTCTGTAGGCTGTCTGATGGTCAACGGCGAGGGCGTGGTTCCGGAGACAATGACTGGAACAATTTCATCGCTTCTTGCAGGCTCTCCAAAGAACGCAGGAAAGATAATTATTCTGAGAACAAACGGCGAGGAAAACACAGTCAAGTTTTCCTCAAGAAAATCAATGGGGTGCAAGTCAGATGTGAATCTAAGCATACTGATGAGGACAGGTGCGGAAAAATTCGATGGTGTCGGCGGCGGACATGATGCTGCGGCAGGTGCAAGAATAACTAAAGACAAATTGGATGGATTTTTGGATTATCTTGAAGACAATGTCACTCACGTGCAGGGTTCAGATATCAATTAATCACATCTCCGAGGAAAAGGCAAAAGCGGTGCAGAGTGCCCTTGAACCGGACAATGTGGATTTTCCAGAAGGGATGTCGCTGGAAATAGAAAATATTGATAATGCGCTAGTCTTTAATTTTCAGAGTACAGGCAGCATGAAAAAACTAATCCCCACAATAGACGAGGTCTTGGCACATGTACAGATGGCGCTAAAGGTGATGGAATGATGCTTGACCCAAAGATAATCAAAGAAAAGCCAGAGACAATCCGAAAGATGCTAAAGGATAGAAACTCTGACTTTGACTTGGATTCGCTGATACTGCTTGACTCCAAAAGACGCGAACTGATAATTAAAACGGACGAGCTGAGAAAAAAGAAAAACACTGTATCCATAGAAATTTCTCAAAAGAAAAAATCAGGACAAAACACAGATTCCGTAATTGCGCAAATGCAGCAGGCCGCCCAGGAATTACTGAAATTAGAAGAGGAGCAGAAGAAAACAGATACTAACTATGAGAGACTCATACTGACAATTCCAAATCTGATTCACGAATCCGTCCCAATTGGCCAGGACGATACTGCAAATAAAGAAATCAGAAAGTTCGGCACAATTCCCCAGTTTGACTTTAAGGTAAAGGACCACATCGACATATCGCAGGGTTTGGATCTAATTGATTTGGAGCGGGCTGCAAAAACAGCAGGTGCGAGATTTTATTATTTGAAAAACGGGCTGGTCAGACTGAACCAGGCATTGATTCACTTTGCGCTTGACTTTTTAGAGCAAAAAAAGTATGTCCTGGTGCAGCCCCCATACATGATTAACAAGGTATCGATGGAGGGTGCAATCATTGCGCAGGACTTTGAGGATGTAATTTACAAAATACAGGACGAGGATCTTTTCCTGATTGGAACATCAGAGCACTCCATTGCATCCATGCACTCTGATGAAATTTTGGACGGAAAGGATCTGCCAATTAGATATGCCGGTGTGAGTCCATGCTTTAGAAAAGAGGCTGGGGCACACGGACGGGACCAAAAGGGAATATTTCGCGTACACCAGTTTGAAAAAATCGAGCAATACGTCTTTGCAAGGCCGGAGGAATCGTGGAAGGAGCACGAAAAAATGCTTGGGGTGGCAGAAGAGTTTTACCAAAAGCTGGAAATTCCATACCGGGTGATGCTGTTATCAAGCGGAGACATGGGAAAGGTCTCTGCAAAGACATACGACGTTGAGGCATGGATGGCAGGCCAAAGTGCGTATCGTGAAATAGTGTCGTGTTCAAACTGCCTTGACTTTCAGACACGAAGACTAAAAATCAGATTCCGGGACAAGACAAACGAGCAGACGCAATACCTTCATTCCCTGAACAGCACACTTGTCGCAACCACGAGAACGCTTGTTGCAATCATGGAAAACTTTCAGACAAAGGACGGACACATTGGCATTCCAAAGGCTTTGCAAAAATATCTCGGCTCAAGTGCAATTTAGTCGCGTACAACTTATATTTTGGAGTTAGACGCCGTTAGTAATTGGCGCGTAGAAAGGGTGCAAAGGTAAAAGACAAGTGGCGAGAGAAAAAATGGGTCACGGTTATCGCCCCAGAGTCATTTAACAACGCTCCAATCGCATACATTCCTATCACTGATGAGAAAAAAGCAATCGGCAGAGTGATCGAGGTTACCTTGTTTGACATTCTAAAAGGAGATCCATCCCAGTACCAGTACAAGATTTACTTCCAGATTAGCAAAATTGACGGAGACAAGGCGCATTCCATATTCAAAAGATACGAGTATGCAAAAGAATTCTTGCGAAGCCTTATCAGAAGAGGATCAAGCAAGGTAAGCTATGTCATGGATGTAAAAACAAAAGACAATTACATTTTCAGAATTAAAATAATTGCCCTGACACATAAAAAGCTCAACACGTCTAGAAAGCACGCGCTAAGACTGATAGCAAACGATGTAATGAGCAAGACAATAAAAGAAATGACAATTGATCAGTTTGTCCAGGCAACATGTTATGGAAAGATAAACTCGGACATCATGGCGGCAGCAAAGAAGGTAATTCGCATGCGACATGTAGGCCTTGAAAAAGTAAAGCTAATCAGAACAGCAGAAGCAGAAGTTGCATTGCTACAAGCGCAATAGATTCACTCACTTTTACTCATGGAAAAAAGGCTCGAAGTAGACATTCAACTAATAGTCCATGCAACCGAGGATTTGGAAAAAATCTTTGCCACGTTCAAGGAAACGTTCGATGTTGACAGGGAGGAATTTGACAGTCAGGACCTCACGGGCCACTTTGAAAACCCAATCATTTTGCTGCACTCAAAAATAAAGAAAAAAAAGGCGCAGTTTTTTGTAAAGAAACTCGTCGCATCCATATCGCGGGAGCAAATCGATACCATAATTGAGGATCTTGAGAATCGTTATGACGACTCTACACTGTACCTGAGGATAAGCAAGCAGTTACTGATCACTGGCCAAATAGTGTTGAGCGACAAAGAGCCAGTCAAGATAAAAATTTTCACTCCAATATACAAGCAGGGAGACGTTGAGGCGACATTTACCAGACTGCTCACACAAGGCACGATTTAATATCAAATTGATTAGTAAGAAAGCGGGAATGAAGAGCTGCAAAGCCGCTCCAGTCTGAGATAAGCTGTGAAGATGCCGCGACGATCTGACCCAAAAAAGTTGTTCAGTCCAAGATTGTTTTAAATAATGTTGCTTCAGCTGTTTGATAGTGAAAGCCGATTACGACTTGATTGTAGCAGGAGGAGGACTTGCTGGAATGGTTGCCGCTCAGTCTGCAGCGTATCATTCGAATCAGAGATTATCCATTTTAGTAGTTGATAGAAGTCCTTCAATTTTTCTTGGACGCAAGACCTTGCACGGATGGGTTTGCGGAGATGCAGTAAGCAAAGAAGCAGTAGACTACATGGGAAAGCACATCAATGTCATCTGGGGCAAACCCGAGCTAGAACACAAAGTAAAGGGAGTAATCGCATTATCGCCAGACAGAGAGACCTCGATTCCATTTGACGGGGATGGCTATCTTCTCAACAGGCAAGAGCTTCCGCAAAGCCAATACAGACAGGCGCAAAAGATGGGAATAAATTTTGATTTTGAAATTAATCTGACCAATTTGTTATACGATGGAACCCAAGTCATCGGAGTGCAGGGAACAGACAGAAAGACAAACCAGCCATACAAAAAAACTGCCAAGGTGGTAATTGACGCAACAGGTGTTGCATCAATGCTACGAAATGGAGTCCAGAACACTACAAAAATGGAAAAGAAGATCGACCGCAGAGATTTGGAATCAACCGGAAGGCACATCATGTTTTTTGAAAAAGGAGTAGAAGACCTGACGGAATTTGATCCCGATTATTGTTTGATTCATTTAGATCAGGACATAGCTCCTGGCGGTTACGGATGGGTTTTTCCAAAAGGCAAAGATAAGGTAAACATCGGCCTCGGTGTTGAAAAAACAATTTTGGAAAAACGAAACAAAAGACTTGGAAAAAACGATGATGTAACTGGACTGATAAACCAATATGTTGCACGCAACAAGGCAATCAAGAATCCAAGACTTTCTGACGACCCAGCCGATGCATACAATGCAACTGGCAATTGGCAGGTCTCAGTAAGAAGACAAAACGACTGCATGGTTTCAAACGGGTTTATGCTAGTTGGCGATTCTGCATGGATGCCAAAACCACTCGATGCTGGAGGGATAGGCCCTGCACTTATTGCAGGATCAATAATTGGCAAAAACGTAGTCGATGCAATAGAATCTGGCGATGTCACAGAAAAGGGGCTCTGGCAGTACAATGCAGATTATGTAAAAGAATACGGCTACAAGACACCTGGACTTGAAGTCTTTAGAAGACTGTTGCAGCTTTTGACTAATGAGCAGCTCAACTACGGCATGAAGCACTTTTTGGGAAATTTGGATGTCGAGGCAATAAGCAAAGGAGAGCATCCGGATTTCAGCTCAGTTGGAAAAATGAGTGTGATTGGAAAAATGAGCATGCTGATGCGGGGCGCACTGAACAAGAAACTCGCAGACGGCTTGCGATACACAACACAGCGAAACAAGCTTCTCACAGCACACTATGCGGATTACCCAAAAAGCCCAGAAGGCTTTGATACATGGAACAAACAGCTGCAAAAAATACTTCAAGAGTCATTTTTACATTTGGAAAAATGGGAAAACTGACTAGTCTTAAATAAAGTGGATTAGAATAAGTAGATCATGTTGCAGGCAACCTCGACATATCTTGACTGGAATAATTCCATAGACATAATGAATAGGGCACACGATGCGGGGCTTTTTGTATTGATTATTGGCCCAAAGGGAACAGGAAAGACATCGCTAGTAAGAGAGTTTGCAGCAAAAAGAAACATGGATCTTGAATCAGTTAATTTTTCACTTAGAACACGCGAAAGCCACCTGGTTGGAGCAAAGACGCTGACGGAAGGCGCCATTGGTTTTGATGAAGGCATTTTGATTAGATCGATGAGGGAGGGAAGCCTTCTATACCTCGATGAGATAAACGCAGCAGAGGCAGACGTCCTCCTAAGACTTGATGAGGCACTCGACGACAGAAGGCAGATAGTCCTCAAAGAGTCAACTGGCGAACTAATCAAGGCAAACGAAAAATGGTTTGTAGTTGCAACAATCAATCCCCTTACACATGTCGGAACAAAGGAGCTTCCGCCACAACTACTGAGCAGATTTCCGGTAAGAATAAGGCTTGACTATCCTCCAGAGGAAACTGAGATGCAAATTGTAAAAATGTATGCGTCTGGTGCTCATGATGAAAAATTAGTGCAAGGAATAAAGCTTGCAAATACATTGCGCCAGGCAGCGGCAGTGGAGGAGCTATATTATTCCCCAAGTCTCAGGGAAACAATTGCATTTGCCAAACTACTTGATTCTGGCACGAGTACAAAAGAAGCGGCCGTAATCGTATTTGGGAACGTCTATGCGCAATGGGGAAGTGTGGAATATCAAAAAGTAAATGACATTATCACATCAATGTTTGGGAATTAATGCAAGCATTACACCTAAAAAACGACACATTAGTTGAAATTGCAACATTTCTTGCAAGACGATGGTCTGAAAAAGACAAATTGACAGTCGAGTTTTCAGACAAAAAGGAAACTCTGACCAAAATAAAGGAAAACAAGATAAGCCTGATTTCCCCTGAGCGCCTTGCTGGAACTGATTTTGAGAAATACAGACAGTTTCGAACATTAATTTGGTACGAGGCGATGCGAATCAAGTTTTGCAAAAAAATCCTAAGCAACGAGCATGCCTTTGGCTTTGTCCTAAATACGCTTGAGACGCGCAGAATCGAACTTATTGGAAGAAAAATCTGGCGCGGAATGGATGCCGAGATGATCTTCAACTATACCCACCAGTGGTTGTACAGACCGCAGCTTGCAAGTATCTTTGGAAAATACAGAATCGTTGAGGCGTTCTACCAGTACTTTTTGTTTGGCGACATCAA
>JAHEXS010000068.1 GCA_023252015.1 Candidatus Nitrosotenuis sp.
GGTGACTTGTGTCTGATTTGTCATATTCAATTTTGGCGGCCTCGCAAAGAGCCCTTACCTCTAGTGGTTGTTTTCTTTGCATCGCTTGAAAGAGCCTTTTGTTAAGTGTGTGTCTTGCCCCAGGAATACATCCAAGATTGCAGCGTGCCTGTCTTTGGCAAACGTTTGTCTGCATTGGGCTTTGATATTTTTGAATAATTTCAGGTGTGAGATTATCGAATAATTTGTTTGGAATGTCTGTAATTGATAGATTAAGACTGTAATCGTCTTTGTTCAGTATTTTAGTGTCAGATTTGTTTGCGAGTATTTTTGCTGCATTCTGAAAGATTTGTGATCTTTCAATCATCTGTCCTGCTAGGCCAGCATTTGTTGTGATTTTATTTACTCCAATAAATTTTTCAGCCTTACTAAAATAAGTTTCAGTTGACTGATCAGTGGCGGCATCAAGCTCATCCTCATTCTTTTCCTTTGGCCAATTTTCATAGACGCCCTTATCTGGTCTAATTGTTACATTTGAGTAAATCAGTGAACCTCCGCCAACGCCGCTTGCGGTGATTGCATTTACATTATCAGAGAGATGATGAAAATCATAAAGGCCTCTTTTATTTGCAAGTCGTGACATTGAGAGCATGTTGAACAAGCCTTCAATGTTGTCCGGATGTGCCCAAAAATTGAATGGTTTTTTTTCGTCGACAAGGTATTCTAACATGTTCTTGTCTGCTAGTTGTTTCCCGGAAGTGTAAGGAATTTCATGGCTAACCCACCATTGGCCTCGCTCTAGTATGCAAACTGTGTCTTGTTCTTCTGGTTTTTTTCCAATATTTTTTTCCGCAAAATATTTTGCAAGTGTAAGCGCACTTATTGTACCACCAAAACCAGACCCAATAACTACTGCGCTACGTTTCTCAGGCTTCATGATATTATGCGTTCTTTCAATTAGTTAAGATTTTCCTTCATTCATACTTGCGACTATTAAGATATTATTGCTTGCTTTTTGTACCGTCCATATATCGTATATATGTCGAGCTGAATTCCTTTCCATCTTTTCTTGGTCTAAAATTGTCCGATACTAGCTGTTGAGGATTTGTCCACATCAGTTCAAGTTTTGGCGTATCGTGTTTTTTTGCATCAAATCCAGGTTTCCATTGCCAAGGAGGATTAGCGGCACCTCCACCAAATCTTCCATCTTCACCAAAGGTCTCATTTGGTTTACCAAGCCATTTCTTCCACAGTCCCTTTTCCTCATCCAAAATGTCAATTAGTTGATAATAAAACGCAGGATCGTAAGGAGTCTTTTTTCCTTTGGTTAGATTATTGAGTGAATATTCAGATGGTTTGGTATTTGGGTAATATACAATGATGTCCGGAGGACAGTTTATCACCGACAAAAACCATCTCCATAATTTTGTAAACCATGCCACGTGGGTTCCCAGTGCATAAAGTCCATGTTTTCTGTCTTCTTGTTGTATTAGTGGGTGTCCATGTCCGTCAAATTCTTCGTCTATTTCCATAGATCCGCTCGTTTCTATTCCTTCTTTAACCAACAGTCTTTCTTCGAGGGCATAGTACCAAAAATCATAATGAGCAATTGTTATCATTCCTAACAATAGTTGCTTGTTTTCATCATTTTGTTTTTCCAGAATAACTAGACAGCCCTCCATATCGTTTGGGTGAGTTGCATCGTCTGCATGATAAAATGAATACAAGATGAAAAAATGATCAACTGTTTCTGCAACAGAGTAATAGGCTGTTGGGACTAGGTGTCCAATGTTTGCGTGTTCTAGCCTCTCTTTTACATGCATCGTGTCCCAAATCGGGTATTCGGTTGTGTTGCTCTCAAAGTTGACTTGACATAAAAGATCCCGCTTTATTGCATGATAGTTACATTTCTCATCTAAGTCAATGTACTGATAATTTACTGGAGCCCATCTAAGCGCAAGTTTGTGATAATCCAACAATAATAATGCTGAAACGATATTTCAAAAAGTTATCTACTGGTAGGATTTTAGGAACAGATTATTTTCTATTCCCATTTCGATATTTAGATAGTACGAAATCTAACCCTTCAACTATAATCCATCTCCCTTGACGCTGGCAACCAGATTTGAACAGAATTCGGTAAGACCCATCTATCAAAATAGTCACATTTTAGATCCAGATCATTCCAGATCAGCATCATATGCAAGTTATTTGTGGACTCGATCTTGTGTGAATTACTTGGTTTTGGTCTTTAGTGCCGCAAGTGCTGCGTCTGTTCTTTTCTTCATTTCCGCCTTTGCCTTGTCCATTGCAGCTTGCTTTGCGTCATTTTGTGTTTTTGACTGTTTGGCAGGATTGTCCTTTTGAAGTTTTTCAAGTGCGTCTTTTTTTGCCTGCTCTGCTAATGCCCTAATTTCATCCAGTGATTTCTTTTTTACATCATCCTTTGAGGCTCCGTTTGGCAGCTCTCCCGGCTGATATTTTTTGGCAATGGCATTGTTCCCAGAGACCATACTGGCAGTCATTAATAATATAGCAAAGACAGTTACGGCAAATATCATTGGCTTCATTGTGATACAAAATTCGCTTTTAATTTAAAAACATAGTGCAGGAATTCTCCATTACACAAGAATGAATCTTAATTAATCAAGAGATGCAAAGCAAATACTGAACATGGAAAAAATTGCTCTGGTCACTGGATGCTCAAGCGGCATAGGATTGGAAACAGCACTCGCACTTGCGCGCGACGGATATTTCACATATGCGTCAATGCGCAATACAGGAAAATCTTCTGAAATTGAGGAAATTGCAAAAAAGGAAAATCTTCCACTAAAGGTAATTCAGCTGGATGTCGACAACAAGGATTCCATCAAAAACGCAATATCGCAAATCATCAGGGAAAAAAACAGACTGGATGTTCTGGTAAATAACGCAGGATATGGAATTTTTGGATGCCTGGAGGACATATCAGTTGAGGAATTAAAAGAACAGTTTGAGACAAACTTTTTTGGCGTAGTAAGAATGATCCACGAATCTGCGCCAATCATGAGGGCTCAAAAGTCAGGCTCAATAGTAAACGTAAGTTCGGTTGCAGGAAGAATTGGCTTTCCGGGATCTCCAGCATATATCAGCTCAAAATTTGCACTAGAAGGGCTAAGCGAATCCCTAAGGTACGAGCTTTCACAGTTTGGCATAAACACCATAATCATAGAGCCAGGAGTCATAAAGTCGAATTTTTTCAAATCAATGAAGTTCCCAAAGAACCCAAAGGCAGATTCGCCATACAAGGAGCTGACGGAAAAAGTGGTTGGCGGAATCAAGATGATGGCAGAGATGGGAACACACCCAAAGGAGGTGGCAAATACAATAGTTAAGGTGCTAAAGGAAAAAAATCCGCTACCAAGATACCCAGTAGGAAATGATGCAGCGATGTTCCTTGAGGCAAAAAAGATGAAAACGGACATTGAATTTGAGAACTATCTCAAAAAAGAACTGTTCTAGATTTCCATTGGTGGTTATGTGTGTCCTACGAGACCTGAACAATGTCACCATTGCTACCAGTCCGTGACCAGCTTTGACACATCGACTCTGAGGATTACTGGCCCGTCCAGGTTCCCCCTCATCGCTTCACCTGTGTCACCTTGAGGATTACAAAACCTGTGCAACCCCTTGCAGGAAATATTTAATGCTGCAACGACATCCCTGTCGCGCCATCGCTTGCAATTACCGCACCACAAATCACGATGTTTCTGCCTGTCCCCTTGGAGTCTCCCTCCGCATCTTGGACAGTCAATGCTGGTGCGTCTTGGGTCTATTTTACAAAATGGTATTCCCTCCCACGCTGCCTTGTATGACACCTGCCTTTCCAGTTCGTAAAAAGACCACGAGTTTAGTTTTCTTCTGAATTTATTTCCCTGACCATTCCCTTTTCTGTATAATTTTCTTATGCCTTTCAAGTCTTCAAATATTATTGCAGTTTTTTGTTTTTTGGCATAGTTTACTATTGACTTTGAGATTCTGTGGATTCTTTGCTTTATTCTGTTTATCTGTCTTTTTCCAAGTTTTGATGTAACTTTTTTTCTGATTCGATGGTCATTTCTTGTAAAGGTAGATTTGACATGGGCATAATTTTCCTTGATTTTGAGCAGTTCGGATGTATTGACCTGGATTACTTTCTCATCATTCCCAAAGGTGACGTTTCTCAGATTCCTGTCTATTCCGATTGTCTTTTCTGGAATGATTGGCGTCACATCTTTGAAAATTGATACTGACAGTGACTGCAGTGTGATAGTAAATGATCTCGGTGTAATTAATGGATCTGATAAAATTCCGGCGACATGATCATTTAGCAAAATATTTGCAAACTCCCTGTTTCGTACAGGAAACGAAAGTAATATCCCATTAATTTTGAATCCATAGCAGGAAACAAGATATGGTTTTCGTACAAAGGGTGATTTTGGCTTTTTTCCTTTTTTGATATCTTTTTTCATCTGAGCCAGTCTTCCGCATGCTTGGGAGATTGCAGTCAGTTTGTAGTACGACAGAATGTCGTAATCTTGCAGTTCGTGGTATGCCGGTTTGAGAGTCTTTTTAATATGGAACAATTGTTTTCCAGTCCTATTCTTATACTATGATTAACCATTTGGCGGAATGTCTCCATCATCTGGAGTAGTTCTGAGTTGGGTTCAAAGTTTTGCCGCACTGACTTGACAGGCAATGAATGTTATGGTCAATTTTTGTATTAAAACGGTTTGTTGCGTCAGATGTTGACTTGAGATGATGGCAGTGTTCAGATCTCGTAGATCATACAGAATCCTATTGGTTAAATTGATATATGATGAATAACGAGTTTTTATCAAAGTCTGCAATTTAGACATGATGAATTATGAAATGGAAAACACTACAACACAATGGAATAATATTTCCGCCGGATTATGAGCCAAAGGGGTTTACAGTAAAAATCAAGGGCCAGCCAGTAAAACTAGATGCTGCCCAAGAAGAGATGGCGTACCAGTGGGCAAAGAAAAAGGACACTCCATATGTGAAGGACACGGTTTTTCAAAAGAATTTTGTTGCTGATTTTGCCGCTACATTTAACGGCAAGTTCAAGGGATTGAGCATTTCTGATATTGATTTTTCTGAGATATTCAAGCTAGTAGACAGGGAAAAGAGTTCCAGGGAACTGATGACAAAGGAGGAAAAAAAATCAATTGCCCAAAAAAGAAAGGAACTTCGTGAAAAAATGAAGAGTGTCTATGGCAAGGCAATACTTGATGGGCACGAAGTCGAGGTTGCAAACTACATGGCAGAGCCCCCAGGAATTTTCATTGGACGTGGGGACCATCCAATGAGGGGAAAATGGAAGCCAAAGATTACGCAAAGCGATGTCATTCTTAATCTGAGCAAGGATGCAAAGGCACCTCAAGGTAACTGGAAAAAAATAGTTCATGAGAATGATTCCATGTGGCTTGCTTGCTGGACTGATGTTCTTTCTGAAAAGATAAAGTACGTGTGGCTTGCGGACACGGCCGGACTAAAGCAAGAAAGAGACCAAGCCAAGTATGACAAGGCAGCAAAGCTTGGAAAAGAGATCAAAAAGATAGAGGACGCAATAATCAAGGGAATGAACAACAAGGACCCAAGGGTCAGCCGCATTGCCACTGTTTGCTATATCATTTACAGAACATCGATGAGGGTCGGAGATGAAAAGGACCCAGACGAGGCAGACACGGTTGGCGCCACCACCCTACGAAAGGAACACGTGAAACTGGAAGAAGACAAGATACACTTTGACTTTTTGGGAAAAGACAGTGTCAGGTGGCAAGAAACCATACGTGCGGAGGGAAACGACAAAACTCTATACGAGAATCTCAAAAAACTCACGGCAAACAAAAGTCCAAAGGACGAAATCTTTCATGACATAACATCAAGGCACGTAAATGCATTTTTGGGCGGAATAGTAAAGGACCTGACTGCAAAGGTGTTCAGAACATATCTTGCTACGACACAGGTGAAGAACTATCTCAAGGACAAGCTTGACGTGAAAGGAAAGACAGAAACTGAAAAACTATACATTGCAAAAATGGCAAACCTGCAGGCCGCAATGATGTGCAACCACAAAAGAACCATCCCAAAGAACTTTGAAGAGACTCTGAAAAAGAAAAAAGAAACACTGGAAAACCTAGCAAAAGTAAAGGTGAAAACCGACAAGCAAAAGGAGCGCCTAAAAGAAAGGGCGCAGAAACTCGAGCTTGGAATCAAGCTTACAGAAACGACAAAGGACTACAACCTTGGAACGTCACTTCGAAACTATATCGACCCGCGTGTGTTCAAGGCATGGACAGACGAGGTAAAGGCAGACTGGGAAAAACTATACACCACATCGCTTCAGAGAAAATTCCTCTGGGTCAAAAACGTAAACACCAGC
>JAHEXS010000009.1 GCA_023252015.1 Candidatus Nitrosotenuis sp.
GGTTTTGCTCACTACCATTTACAAAATCAGATGTGCTCCAGCTTATCTCAAAGATGCCAATTTTTTTGTCAGGTACTAAATCCAGCGCCTTTTGTAGGTCTTTTTGTGCTTCGTCTGGTGTTTTTGAAATATCGTTTAGCCTGTCCACTGGGAGGTACGTAAACGCCACAAAGTCTCCCACATTAACATCTGATACGTAATGATCCAGATCTTTGTTTACTATGTTATTTAGTGAAAACGCATTTCCAAACTGAACGTTTGGATGTTTTTGTTTTAGTTCCGTGTATACGTTGTTAAAGAATTCCTTGTATTGTTCCACATTGCCGTTAGCATCATTAAAGTAAGAATCAAGTTCTCCTCCAATTATCACATGATCAATTATGTCATATCGACTCAAGACTGCATCAAGTGTTTTTACTAGGTTTTTTTCTAGGGCTTGTCCGAGTCTTGGCTCCCCCATCCAATCAGGATATGGTCCGGTTATTCGTCCATTAACGACAGAAAAGTAAAGTGTCACGGCAAGGCCATTTTGCTTATTTAGACTCATCATGATGTCGGTGTCTTTCCAATTGTATTCATCTTTTTGTGGCTCTATGTGATTCCAAAAAAGATACAGGTTGTTTCTTCCTATTCCGGTAAGGGATGCCTCAGAATACACCTTCTTTAGCTGATCCAGTGTTACCTCCTTTGATGGCGGATTTACGACGATTCCAAGTTTTTCATTATGATTAGTTTGAGTTGGTTCTGGCGCTGAATTCGGTGGAGAATTTGGCAGTAAGACCAAAACTGCCATTGCTATTACAATAGATGCACCAATTGCCCCAAGAATTTTTTTGTCCACTAGTTTTGCTTTTAAAAAATGATAATAAAAAGAGTTGTGATACTATAGTCAGCCTGACGTACAGCCGCTATAGCCGCATTCAATGCAGATGCTGCATCCCTCAACAAATACTAGATTATTCTTGCATGTAGGGCAGAGTCTTTCTTCTCTTACTTCTTCCGTGATTGGCATTTCCATCATTTGCTCGTCAGGAATTTTCAGCTCCAGTGCTTTATTGACCTGGTTTCTGACGTATTGGTTCTTGATGCTTTTTTTGATATATTCTCGTAGGTGGGTGCTTGGAGATACATCGAATGTTTTTTCTGCGTTTTCGCTGGTCATGTGAAGTACCTGAGTGTGTCTTGAGCCATCGCGGTATACTGTGATTCCCTTTAGTCCAAGCTCGTGTGCAAGAAGATATGCCGCTTTGACATCTTCTGCTGAAACGTCACTTGGCATGTTGATCGTCTTTGAGATTGCGTTTCCAATCCACTCTTGCCATGTTGCCTGTGCCATCAAGTGATCAGACCAGTGTATGTCCATTGCAGTGACAAAGATGTTTTGAATCCATTCTGGAATTTCTGCCAGTCCACGAACAGAACCATAGTTATCTGCGATTTTTGCTAGGAGTTCATCACTGTATAATCCGTTTTCTCGCAGTACCTGCTCGAAGATCTTGTTTGTGTAGAAGAATCGTCCAACTGTTACTCGTTTTTCAAATACAAGTGCAAATGTCGGTTCCATTCCATTTGTACAGTCTGCAATCATGGAAAGTGTTCCTGTCGGTGCAACTGTTGTGGTAAGCACGTTTCGTATTCCGTGTTTTTGGATGTTTGTAATTAGTGCATCCCAATCGTAATAGTGCTCCCCTTTTTGCTTTTCATAATAGCCTGCAATTGGAATCTTGCCTTCTGGATATTCTGTTTTTAAGCACAGGTCAAACTCACCCCTTGATCTTGCAAGAGCAATACTTTCTTCCATGGAATAGTATGTTAGTGCCTCAGCAAGTTTTGATTGGAATTCATAGCCTTCCTTTGAGTTGTATGGAATTCTTAGCTTGTACAGAAGATCGGCTACGCCCATCACACCAAGTCCTATTCTTCTTGACTCTTTGGATGCTCTGTCAATTTCTGGTACTGGATAGTGATTCATGTCGATGACATTGTCAAGGAATCTTGTTGTCTTGCGGATTGTCTCCTCATATCTTTGCCAATCAAATTCGAATTGACCATCTGCTTTTCTTTTCACAAGATTTGCAAGATTAATTGATCCTAGGTTGCATGATTCATACGGATACAGAGATTGTTCGCCACAGTTATGAGCAACAATACCGTTTGCATCAAATGCGTTGACTCCAGGCACCTGAACATCATATACTTCTTCGGTATTATCTTCTACAAGATCTGCTACTGTCGCTACAAATTTCTCCTTGTTAAGATTCCTCTTGTAATCTCCCAGTAACATTCCAAGGTGTTTCATCTTGTCAAAATCAGCAAAGCCTATCACATTATGGAACCGTAGCATGTTCTCTCCTGAGATCACCAGTTCGTGCTGCGGTTTGATGTGATATGGTTTTACGCCACCTTTGCCATCAGGCATTAGTTTTTCCTGTTCTTTTCTTCTGTTTGTGTATATTTTTGACATTATACCAAGTCTGAGCAACATGCGTTGAACAGCCTTTAGCACTTTGAGATCACTTTGCGACAGGCGTACAGATATGCCCTTGTGCTGGTTACCTTGTACACTTCCATCTGCATCAAAAAAGCCTCTGAGGAAGCCCCTGTAGAATGAGGATGATGTCTTTTCCACATCTTCAGTTATTGTTTTGTTCTGGTGTATTATTCCTAGTGAGGTTGCAAGTTCTCTTATCGATGCAAGTGAAAGTCGGTATTCGTTTCTTTCTTCAATGTTTACCCAGTCATTAAAATCAGCCCTGTGAGGCATCTGCTGAGCATATTGCAGTATAAGCCCGTGTACAGATTTATTTCCAGTGCTTTCACCCCATGAAGAAAGTATGACGCTGTCTTTTTTGATATGTCCGTCACCCATCAACTGTCCCATCAGATATCCTTCTTCTTCTCCGAATTTTCCATCCCATTCATAATATCTGCAATCGTCAAGAACTAGCTTCTCTCCATATTTTAGATCCTTTGCAGGTTTCCATTCAGATTTATCTGTCAGAACTTTATGCTCCTCTGTTAGTCGGAGATCAAAGCCTTCTTTGGTTCTAAGATTGTATACTTTCTTCACACCGGTGGAAAAGAAACCGTCAGTATTCCACACCTTGCCGTTAAGATATGTTTTAAATGGTCTTCCTATGAGTTCTTTAACCATTCTGGGTCCCTCATCTGTGGCTACCCATGTATCTGCGGTAACGCATGGATTTGTTGCTCTGAGTGGCATTCCTCTTGCCTTTGCAAACACGTTGTACTTGTTGATGTTGTCAAAGAAGATCAGTCCAGGTTCTGCACTCTTCCATGCAGAAAGTGCAATCAAGTCGATTAGTTGATGTGCGTTTATCTCACGTATCGGTACTCTGTCCCTTGAGCTTCTCAGGGTGTACTTGCCATCCTTGCTGTCCACCACTGCAGACCAAAAGTCTTCCCAAATTCCAACACTGACATTAAAGTTCTCAAGTATTCCTGCTTCTGTTTTGTTTGTGATGAATTTTTCAATATCTGGGTGCCATACCTCAAGAATTCCCATGTTTGCGCCTCTTCTTTTGCCGCCTTGCTTGACTACTTCAGTTACGGTGTTGATAATGTTCATAAAGGAAACTGGGCCTGATGCTACACCTGATGTGGATGCAACGATATCTCCTTCGTGTCTTAGGTCTGAATAGTTGATTCCAACGCCTCCTCCGGATTTGAATATGAGGGCTGCATCGGATGTTGACTTCATTATATCGCCCATGTCATCAGGCATGCCGAGCACAAAGCATGCAGATAGTTGGCCTAGACGCCCACCCGCATTCATCATGGTTGGCGAGTTTGGCAAGAACTCTTGCTCAGTCATTAGAGAATAGTATTCTTGTATTCTGTCTGCATAGTTGTCAAACTTTTTAGCTGCAAGCAAGGTGAGTACTTCTTTGAAGCTCTTCTTCATTTGTCCTCTGTTTGCAAGATAGACATAGTGGTTAATGAGTCCCCTAAAGTGCCACTTGTTCAGATAATAGATTCCAATCTTGAACTTGTAATCAAAGTCGTCAAGCTTTGTAAGATATTTTTTAGCTTCTTCTACGTCTTGTGTTATTCCTCCTTCTCTTGAGAAGATTTCATTATCATACATGATGTCTCCAAGTGCGACAAGGACTGCTACTCGCTCAAACATTTGGCCCGGGCTTTCAGTGATTTCACTTTTGTTGTTTCTCATCAAATATCTCGATGCCAAAACTCGCAGGCAGTTAAGATCGAATGTTTTTGAAACATTGTCAAGTGATTTAGTGTTTAGAACTTTCATTTTATCCTCTCTTACTTTTCTTCTCTCATGTCTGTACAAAATGTAGGACTTTGCAATTTCACCAAAGCCTTTTTCAATTAAGGTAGATTCAACCATGTCTTGCACATCCTCGACTGATGGTGGATGTGATGCTGAAAATCCTTGCTGTATCAGCTTGTTTAATACACCATTTGTAAGATCCTCTGCAATTTTACGGTCTGCTTTACCTGTTGCGACTAGTGCTTTATAGATCGCATTTGTAATTTTTTCTTTATTAAAGTTGGTTATTCGGCCATCTCTTTTCTTAACATCAATGATCGAACTTTCTATTTGTGAAAAATCTGTTGTCATATCGTCTCCCCTCACTAGGTAATATTAAATTGAATATAACTGTGATTACCAAAAATTTCAGATTTTAGCTCAACAATGTTTACACCGTTACGAGAAATTTCACAATAGTCAGTCGTGGATGTGAAAACGAAATCAGTTAATTTCATACAAGATCGTTTTGCCAACTAAGTATCTTTATGAGATAAAAGTTATAGGTCTTGCGGATTTCAGACTCAGCTTACAATGTACGGAGACTTGCACAAAGGACACTTGTCAAAGAGTTTTTCGTCCTTAAATCCACAGTTTCCGCAAATTGGAACCTCTTTTAGCGGCCTAAACGAGCCTAGTAGATCGCCTGCTTTTTCTATTGACTTTTTGATCTCATCTACCTTGGCGTCTTTTTCAAATTTGAGACGCACAAGCAGTCCCCCGTTTAGGATTTTGGCCATCTTGTTAGCCTCAGCAATCTTGTCTGTTTTTGCGCTCATGGAATCAAGTTCTGAGGCGTTAAGAACCACTCCTTCTGAGTAGTTCTCCCCGTCGAGAGATCTGTTAACTGACATCTTGCCATATTTTTCGCCGTCCAGCGATCCAAATCTTGGAGTTCCATCACTTTCAGTCATTGTGACTACGACTAGATCTCCCATTTCTTTGCCCTTCTTTTCTGCCACATCTACAGCAGTTTGGATTACTTTGTAGATTATTTCTTGGCCTTCCTTTTGATCATTGTATCCAAGTATGTTGAATACAGCTTCGTGCAATCCCACCAAATTCACAACTAGGCATACAGAGCTTCTCTGCATGTATTGGGTATTTGCCGCAAGCACTGGATTTAGTCCGCGTCTTGTAAGATCAGAAATGTCTTTCTTACGAAGTGACATTGCAGAAAGCGCAGGCTTCATCATTAGTGCAAGGCGTGCCCTAAAGTAAGTTTCATCTTTGTTTGATTCAAACGCAAGTCTTGGCAGATTAATCGTAAGAGATTGTAAATTGATCGATGAGGTACTATTTTTTGCTTTGACGCGTATTATTCCGCTGTATGAGGTTTCATCCTTTGAGAACTGTACTTTGCCGCCAAGAGAAATTATTTCTGCAATGATATCTGAAACATCTGCAACTTTGCTGTTCGCATAATCAATTATGAGACCGATCTGTGGAACAGGGGTCATCTTGATATAATTTTTGTATGCTGAGAGAATTGCTTGTACAAGTTTTGGTTCTATGCCAAGCTGAATTCTAAAAGATACCAAAGTTGGTTCTTTTGTGTATTTGGAAGAAACTGATGAGGTTGCGAATGCACCGACCAGTTTTTCTTCAAGTTCAGGGATGTTTTTTGCATACTTTGAGCAAATTTGCACCAAGCCGTCCATGATCACTTCCCTTGACGCTTCCTTTGAAGCTAGGGATATCATCATGGATAAAGACGACATGAGGTTGTCCAGTGTTTTGATAGTAGCAATCCTTGTGACACCTAGGAATTTGCCTTTAAGGTCTATACCGTCCTCAATTAGTTCTTTTAAGTTAAAGAATATTGTATCTGGGAGTAATGACCAGATTCCAGGATTTGATATGTGTATGTCGCCAGAAAGGTGAGAATCGGCAACATCCTTTGGCAGGGTATTTAGGATTAGATTTTCTGCAAATACGGTTTGTCCTGCTTTGAAGAACAGCCCTTGCGCGCCGTTGTCAACGTTATCTACGTTGGTTATCATTTCTTGCGCATCAAAAACAGGCATTCCAAGCCTTGCAAGCTTGTTTCTGTATTCTTCATGGCCATGCTCAAGTAGTACAGAATTGACCATTTCACGGATCAACGAGCCTGTGAGATAGGTAGTTTGGTACTTGTAGATTCGATTTTCCACCTCTTCGGTGATTTTTTGTGCCAACTCTAATGGAAGGCTTCCTTCGCGGACTAGCGACTGAATGATTTTGTGTGAATTGAATTCTTCGATTGAGTCATGTGAGGTTCTAACATACATCTTGCCACTTTCTATAATGGAACGTTCTTCAATTTGTCTTGCAAGACTTAGGACAAGTTTTCCCAGATTTGTTATGGTGTAACGTCTTTCAGATTTATTGAGCGCCACAAGTGACTGTCTTAGTAATTTTCTTAGATGGTAAGCAAATTTTCCACTTTCCTTTTTTGATTTGAATCCGGCAAGCGATTTTAATTCGGAGTACGTTAACGGTCCTTTTGAGTTTAAGATTCGTAAAATGTCAATTCGGTTAGGACTTGCCATGACAGAGAAAATCATTCTTACACGCTTTGATGTAGACTGTAAAATGCCACCGCCCTTCTTGAGATCCATCGCACCAGTAGACAGCTCTATACTCATGATTATGGCTAGAGATCGGGACTAAATAAGATTTATGACTAGATTCTCATCGAACTTTTTTGATCAGTTTTTCTGGACATCCATGGAAAACTCTGATGTCGAAAGCGTCTGACCACATGAGGGGCACTTGTTGTTGTAGTGTTTCATGACATCTTTGATCGATTTGAGCATTTTCATATTAGAGATCTTGTTTCCACACTTACCACAAATAACATCAACTGACAATGAAAACCAAGTTTTTTTGAAACTATTAAGAATCCTTTTTGAAATTTGTTAATTACTCGGTAAATTTGATTTACTGCTTTTCTAAAAGGATGCCACGATCGTCGTATCTAACAATCTTTATTTTTGATCCAATTGGGAGCTGATCTGGTGAGGTAATTCCCCCCAAAAATCCTGAAATTTTAAGATCGTAATTATCTATATGCATTACAACCCATGCGTACGGCGTGTATTTTTCAAAGCCTGCTGGAGGAACTGTAATTATTGTATATGTTGCAACTGTGCCTGTTCCATCAAGTAACTTGCCTTCAAACTCTCTGTGCCCACATTGTTGGCAGAAATAGACTGTTGCCAAATGCAGATTGCCGCACTTTTTGCATTTTCTTGTAAGTACTTTACCTGCGTTGACTGCATCTATGAATTCTTGCTTATTTGACAAGGTTTTACACGCTTTTGAATAAATGAACGGCGCAGCTTGCTCCGGTTGCACCAAAATTATGGGTTAATCCTATATGCGCATCTTTGACTGTGCGTTCTCCTGCTTTTCCTGTTAATTGCTCAAAAGCCTCAACTACCTGTCCTACCCCAGTGGCGCCAATTGGATGGCCCTTTGACTTTAGTCCGCCAGATGGATTGATTGAAATTTCTCCATTAAGTGATGTTCTGCCTTCGCGAATTGCTTGTACTCCCTGGCCTTTCTCAAAGAATCCAAGATCTTCTGTATCTACAATTTCAGCAATGGTAAAGCAGTCATGTACCTCAGCAAAGTCAACATCCCTTGGTGTAATTCCCGCCATCTTGTATGCTGCTTGTGCTGCTAATTTTGTGCTTGGAATAGTAGTCATATGCTCACGGCCTTGCAGGGTTGCAGGTGATCCACCTCTACCAGATCCTATAACTTCTACATAGTTCTTTGAATGAGCCTTTGCAAATTTTTCATTGCATATTATTACTGAACTTGCACCATCAGAAAACGGACAGCAGTCATACAGCTTGAGCGGACTTGCAACTACAGCTGATTTCATTACATCGTCAATTGTTATTCTCTTTCGTAGATGAGCCTTTGGATTTAGAAAACCATTTGCGTGATTTTTTACTGCAACCATTGCAAAGTCTTCTTCTGTTGCCTTAAATTCTGTCAGATAAGCCCTAGCCATTGATGCAAATAACCCTGGGAATGATGCACCTGCACCACCCTCATAAAAGAAATCAGAGCAATATGAAAAATAAGTAGTAGTCCACTCTGTACCAGTATGAGTTACTTTTTCTACTCCGGTAACTAAGACTGCGTCGTAGAATCCTGCTGCAACGTTTGCATATGCTTCTCTAAATGAGACAGAGCCACTTCCACATGCGGATTCTATAGAAAGGGATGGTTTTTCGGAAATCCCCAAGTTACTCATGATTACAGGTCCAAGGTGAACTTGTTTGTCTGCTACGCCAAAAACGTTTGATATGTAGCCTGCGTCAATCTCTTTTGGTTCAATTCCCGCGCTTTCAATTGCGGCAATTGATGCCTGAATAGTAATATCGGTAATGCTATCATCTAATTTTCCATACTTTGTGCTTCCAGCACCAAGAACACAAACCTTTTCCACAACACTCACTGACCAAGTCCATATAAAAATTCTTCAACAATTTTTAGTGTGAACATCTTGAGCAATATGATTTTGACAGAAAAATCTATTCAAAAAAGAAAAAGTCGGCGAAACACCATCAAGCTCACAAAACGCCGAATTGTATCACTAAAAACCGAGATCATGCAATATTTTGACAGTAATAGCTACCTTTCATGGTCTGCAAGCAAAAAAAAATACATCATTTTGGGTTCAAACCAACCAAAAGACGGTCTCATTGAATGTCCATCATGCCATGTCGGAAAGCTGATTGTCATACGATCAAGGAAGACAAAAAAGCGCTTCATTGGTTGTTCCAATTATTATAACGGTTGCAAGGCGTCATCACCGTTATTACAAAAGGCAATGTTACGTGCAACTAAAATTCCGTGCGAATCATGTTCATGGCCACTAGTAGTTTTTCGATATTCTAGAAAACAAAAATGGACAAAGCAATGTTCCAACATTAATTGTCCTAGCAGAAAACCTAAAGTTTGAGATCAGAGTAGACATCAGTTCTTCTGTTATGTAAAAGCGGAAGTATTTTTCTTGTCTTTTTTACTTTTGGAATAGAAATTTCTACTATTCCTATGCCTTGTTTCTTTTTCATATCAAGTAAAATTTTTCCATATGGATCTACAACTAGACTTCTTCCGCAGTAGATGTTTCCAACCTGGTCTGGCGCAATAACATAGCATCCGTTTTCTATTGCTCGTGTCTTGTTAATTGTAAGCCAGTGATCTTCCTTCATTTTTCCCTTAACCCATGCAGACGGTACAACTAAAATTTCAGAGCCGGATGATGCCAATGTGCGCGACATTTCAGGAAATCGTAAATCATAGCAGATCAACATGCCTAATTTGCCAACTGAGGTTTTTATCGGGACTGAGATTTTTGACCCTGGTTCTAATTTTTTTGATTCTTTGAATCCAAGTGCGTCATAAAGATGGATTTTTCTGTATGTTGATCGTATTGTTCCAGATTTATCAACTAGAAAGGACGTATCGTATACCCTGTCTTTCTTTTTGCTTTTTTCATATATTGTACCTATAACTTCAATTGTATTTTTCTTTGCAGCGGATGCAATTGTTCTAACAAAATTTCCATCAATTGTTTCGGCTTGTGATGCCAGTTCTCTTGGAGATTGTTGTAAAGTTGTATAAAACATCATAAATTCTGGAAATGCGCAAAGCTCTGCACCACGACTTGCAGATTTATTGATAAAATCAACAATTTGCCTAAGGTTTTGACTTTTGTCAGCGGATGCTTTGAATTGTATTACAGCTATTTTTGTCATGGATTCACTAGAATTAATGAAAATAAAAAGAATGGTATCTAGAGCTGACTTCCTGCCAAATACCAGTTTTCTTTAGGATTGTCTTCAAAGACTACAATTACATGACTTTCTTTTGTTTTTAGAATTTCTACTGCCGATTTTGTAATTGCCTTTGCAAATTCTTCTTTTTGCTGCTGTGTTCTGCCAGGATACATAGAGACAGTAATGATTGGCATGATGTGTTTTTTGTGTGGATTGATTTATTCGTAAGGAAATATTTTATTCCCCTTTCCAGCCATATCTTGAGCCATACATGAATTCTGACTTGTGTGTTTTTTTGTAAACATAACCAGAAAAAAGACCTATGAGAAATCCGCCAATGTGTGCAAGAAAAGCAACTCCGGAACCGCTTGAACCGACAACGGCTGGCAGAACATTTTGAAATATGAACCAGAATGGAAGATACCACATTGCAGGAATGCGTATCATTCTAGTAAAGAATCCCATTAAGAGAAAAGTGACAATCTTTGCACGCGGGAACAAAATGAGATAAGCCCCAAGAACGCCAGATATTGCTCCGGATGCTCCAATTGCAGGTATCTGGCTGGACGGATCAGACATGATATGAGCAAAGCCTGCAACCACTCCCCAGAGCAGGTACAGGGCCAGATATTTTGCTCGTCCAAACTTGTATTCGATGTTATCCCCAAAAATGTACAAAAAGAGCATGTTTCCTCCAATGTGCATTATTCCAGCGTGGACAAACATTGAGGAGAAAAGCGGCGCGATTACCCCATAATCACGGTCAATTAGTCCATTAACAATTTCAGCTGGAACTGTTCCCAGCCCCGTTATCAGGATTGCAGCTCTTTGATTTGTAAATTCAAGAATTTGTCCCGTAAATAGAATTTCTCCAATAAAGACAATTACGTTTATCGCAATAAGGGCATAAGTAACTATAGGTTTGTAGCCTGGCGGTTTTGGATTTTCGTCCCTTATTGGAAGCATTGATGATTAGTTTAAACAATGAATTCTATAATAACGTAAATCTGGTTTTATAATTTTACAAAGATTATACTTTGATTATTCCCTGTGTGATCAAATACTGGATTCCTGAAACAAAGTCAGAGTCACCAATTGTACCTTCAGACCACCATTTTGCATTGTTTTTGATCCAAGATGGGATGGTTTGCGATGTACCAGTACCAGATTGTGTCTTTGGTATTTTCATTATTCCCTGTTTTATCAAATACTGGATTCCTGAAACAAAGTCAGAGTCACCAATTGTACCTTCAGACCACCATTTTGCATTGTTTTTGATCCAAGCAGGAATTTGATAGTCAGAGGTTGGTGGTTGGTTTGCATGGCCTGGCTTGCCTATGGTAAAAGTAGAACTTCCAATTCCCTGATATGTTGTAAGTTCATCTAATCCATGACTAATAACAAGTAGTGTAATCTTGTAGTTGCCTTGAGAAGGAAACTTGAATTCCTGAATGTCAATTCCTTCCGTAGAAAGTATTCCTGGCTTTTGTGGATCATCACCAGAATTTTCCAGTAGAATTTTGCCTGAGTTGTCCTCTATTCTAAATCCGTGTCTGACAAACTTTAAGAGCTTACCATTTGGATCAAAAAAGGAAATCTGTAATGGAATTGTGTCTCCAGCTCCAAGATTAGAGTTGTATGATACCTTGGCAATTGCACCAGAATCAAGTTTTACATCAAAGATATTTTTTTCTACTGTGGATGTAGGTGCAACTATAAAGTCCATTGTCTTTGTACCGGTAGGAATAGTTTTTGCTATTTTGAGAATGTCGTCCTTGTTTATCAAAAAGTGCAGAATAGATGTTCCCTCTATGGAATATGGATCTAAAATTAGCATTCTTCCTACTGCTGGCAGGCCACTCACTTTACCATCATACGCTGTAGTATCAGTAAATTCCTTGAAGGTCTTTGGCACTCTTACTTCTTGGTGAACAAAGATGCTTTGTCCTTCAATTCTTTTTATGTCCCAGTTAAATGGCATTGAAAACGAAATGGATTTTTTGGATTCATCAAACTTGAAATTATTTATTTTGTCATAATATGAGACAATTGAAGCGCCATATGATTTTCCGCTGAATGTGATTTTTTGATTGGATATATCGCCAACGCTAAGCCATGAATTGAATGTCTTGACATCCTTGTCTGCAAATATGTTTTGGTCATAATCAATTCCAAAAATCTTGATTTCAAAATGATACAATCCAGAGTCAAGCAGTACAGGCGCATGTACATCAACTCTATCATTGAATCCTGTCCATGCACCTGGGATTTGAGGTACCTCATCACCGTATATCACCACATCATTTACGTCCACTTTAGTTGGCACTATTTTGAGTGTTAGTTCTCCAGAATGTGCATGAAATAGATTTCGCAGTAAGAGTTTTTCATCCTTCCAGACTGAAATGAAGTATGACGTGTGTGGTACAGCTTGATTTGTTTTTGCATCAAACAGTCTAAGTTGTACATATGTATCTCCAACTGTTTCCTTGGTTAGAATTGGCGGGCTAATTTTTATGAAAAGAGCAGCTTGTCGGTTCCCAAAGCTTGCAGGAGGAAGGTTTTCCTGTGTGAGTCCATCTCCATATGCACTAAACGGTACAATAGAAAACACTTGAGACAGTAGTAATGTAGCAAAAATCGATGCCAGTATTCTTTTAAAATTCATCGCACTGAAGCAAATTTGTATATATTTAACTTTTAAGAAGATTTGAACTGTCGAAAATTATGAATTAATTTGCGGTTTTACAATATGTAATGATATAGCGTGATCATCCAGCAGTACTCCCACCCCTATTGATGTATCCTTTATACGAACTACAATCTTTTCAAGATCTTTCTTATCAAGATCATATTTTTCAGCTAGTATTGACTTTACTTTTTGTTCAGTATCTGAAATTTCATTTAATGTGGAAGGTAGTGTTACATCAAGTAGTTTTCTAAATGAATCCTTTGGAATTTTGTTTGCATAATCCTGAATTATATAAAATGAGATTTTTTCCTGTGCTATTTCATGCGGTAGTGTAGACAATGCGTTTGCAGTATAGAACACTTGTACATCAAGCAGATTTAGCGCGTCTTGGGAATAATCAGCTATAATTTGTTCATTATCAAAGCCACGCAACGAGTCAATTGGTACTTTAATTATGATAAATCCTTCAACAATTTCCTTTGCCGTGATTCCAAAGACATCTTTTATGTTTCTACACGTTATGCTGGTTGATTTTTCAGCATCGAGTGTCTTTAAAATTGCATTTGATGTAGGTCCATCATTTATTACCGCATTCCAAAGAATACCAATTTCATAGCTTTTCTTGTTAAGTATGCTGATTGCGGTGTCATAGTGACCTGGTCGTAGTGGACCATTATCATCAGGTATTGAACCGCAAACAAACTTTGCAGCGTATGTTATATCTTGAATGCTTGGTTTTGAATTAGTCATGTTTTGTCCAAACACATCATTCGTTATTTGTAAAATTGAAAAAAGTGAAAGCATTCCCAAAATGATAAAAAGTTTATTCAAACTCATTTTATCACACTACAGATAATCAATCATTATAATGTTAGGATTATAATAAATAAGATTTTGAGTAAGTTATTAATACAATCATGAGTGATTTTGACTAATGAAGTATTTTATTGTGTTATTTTTGTTACCCGTTTTAGTTTTGCCGGTATTTGCAGATCAGCTTCAATCGCCAACTGACAAGGGAACATTACTTGTATCAATATCCACAGAACCAGCAAAGCCAATACTTGGTGATCTGACAAAATTAAAAATTAATTTCATAAATCCAAAAACAAATGAGATTCAGGAACATATTGATTACAAGGTAACAGTAACAAAGGATGGAACTCCAGTCTTTGGTCCAATACCACTAACTCATACTTCAGAAGGCGCAGTAACAATTCCAGTAGAGTTCAAAGAAAACGGAGAACATAAGATAACTGTAGATATTGAGGGACTATTATTCCAACAGATACCGCCAGAAACAGTAACATTTACTGAAATAATTGACGATGCCTCAGATCAGACTCCATCAGATAAGAAAGTTGGATCATGCATAATTGCAACTGCTGCATATGGAACTGAGCTTACACCACAGGTCCAGTTATTGAGGGAGGTAAGAGATAATGTATTGTTTAACACAAATTCTGGAACAAGTTTCATGAGTGCGTTCAATGCATTCTATTATTCATTTAGTCCTACAGTTGCAGATTTGGAACGACAGAGCCCAATTTTCAAAGAAACTGTAAAGCTGGCAATAACACCTATGCTGTCTACACTATCAATACTAAACTATGTTCACATTAATTCTGAAGGAGACATGTTGGAATATGGAATTGGAATCATTCTACTAAATGTTGGAATGTATTTTGTTATACCAGCCATAATAATATCAAAAATACGAAATTTTAGAAGATAAAATTCACATTTTGTTGGTAATTTGGATAAGGATTTTTATTGGTCTCTGCCAGATCAAGTCCAATGAAGACAATAGCCATAGGCTCACTCTTCGTAATAGTCGCAATGGTCGCAATTGCTCCATCAGCTTTTGCTGATCACATGACAGCTGAAGTAAGTACTCCTGTTGGTTCTTCTACACAGGGTTGTGAAAAAACCAATGAGTGCTTTATTCCAGACGAGGTAACTGTTGATGTCGGTAGCGAGGTCACATGGACAAATGATGATTCTGCTGCACATACTGTTACCAGTGGCAATATCGAGGGTGGTCCAGATGGAAAATTTAATAGCGACCTTTTCCTTGCAGGAAAAAAATTCTCACATAAATTTGATGAAGCGGGAGAATTTCCATACTTCTGTCAAGTTCATCCATGGATGAAAGGAACAGTAATTGTTCAAGCTCATGCAGATGGTGAACATGATGAAGGAGAAGGTTATGCAATGACAATGACAGCAGACAAATCAGTAAACATCAAAGTAGGTTCTGCAAAACCAACAGCTGATGAGGAATTGACTCTAGAGGTCGAATTCACAGATTCTGATGGAAAGGCGATAAGCCACGTCAACTATGACATTACTGCAATGCAAGATGGAAAGGAAGTTCTTGCCATGTCAGGTGAACACACCCATACGGGTAATGCAAACTACAAGACTTCAAAATTAAGCTCTGATAGTCCAGTAGATGTCCAGATCAAAATTCTAGGAATCGGACTTCCAGACGACCAAGCAAATTGGAAATCTCCAAAAGACGAAACGGTATCAGTCCAAGTTGTACCTGAATTTGGTCAAGTTGCCATGATGATTCTGGCAGTTGCCATAGTAAGCATTGTTGCTGTCACTGCAAGATCTAAAGTAATTCCAAGACTTTAGAATTCTTATTTTCTTTTTATCATTGCAATTACTGCAAGTATTACGCCTGCTGCTCCAAGTGTCAAACCAAGAACCCCAAAGTCATATGCCTTGGAAAGATCAAGATTTGTTCCAGGTTTAACATTACCTAATTTTGATTTGATTGCAGTGACATCCTTTTGGAGTGATGACATGGCATTCTTTAATGCGCCCACATCCTGACCAGAGGACGAGCCTGAAGGAGGAAATGCAAGAACATCAGTGCTTTCCACATCTTCAATTGGAATTTCTTGGTTTACTGGTACTCCATTTAGTGTTCCTTTAAGTTCAACTGAAATGGAGCCAGTCTTGGTTGGGATAATTTTTGCATAATAATTTCCAGGTTTTACATCAGAAAGTATGTCTAATGTTTTTGTGGCGCTGCCAGACTTTGCAATAACCTCCAAGTCTTTGAATGAATTCGTTACAGGAGTTTTGATTCCATTTCCGTCATCCTGGTTAAATTCAAAGGTTATCGCGTTTTGAATTCCAACTAGCGGAGGTTCCTCTTTCCATCCTATTTCAATTTTATATTGTTCTGCAGTAATTGTTGTGTGTGCATATGCAGAGTAAAAGCCAAATCCTAAGAGAAAGATGAACAATACTGCAAAATGATTTTTCATAATAATCGATAGTCCAAATCATGTTATTATCTTTATGCAAGAGTGGTAGAACTACCAAAGTGGTAATTTGTTTAAATTAGCAAAAGCACTATCAAAAGTAAATTGAAAAAATTTCTAATCATTCCATTTTTAATTATAATTTCCAGCATGCCTCATGCGTATGCACATCCATTCATTGTCAGTTCAGATCCTGCTAAATCCTCAAGTGTCTCAGCTGGGATTGAGCAGATTGTAATCCATTATTCAGAAACAGTGGAAATTGGATTTAGTGCAATCAAAATATTTGATAGTAATGGAAATCAGATAGACAACAAGGATACAAAATACATAGGTAACGAGTCCACGCTTGTAGTTACCACTTCTCCACTAAAAGACGGAATCTATACTGTTACAAGCAAGACTCTTTCCAAAATTGATGGACATTTAGTAGATGAGGCATTTGTCTTTGGTGTCGGTAATGTTACTGTTCCTCCTCAAAAACCACGTGACATAACGGAATCGATATATTTTCCAGAAGCTGGAGCACGTTTTCCAGGTATTATAGGACAGGTCGTGGTACTTGGATCCGTAATATCTTCTGTTGCAATATGGGGGACAATGCGAAAAAAGAAGATTATGAAGGAAAATCTTTCCGAGTTGCAGAAATTCTACCAGTCCAAGTTTTCTTCTGTTACCGGAATTGGCTTGTTCTTAGTTTTTGCATCAAACATTTTGATGCTTGTTGTACAAACATTACGCCTTCAAACATCTGCTTCTGCGATATTACAGACATCATTTGGCTCAGTATGGATAATCAGAATGGCAATAACTGTAGTTTTACTTGCAGTATGGTTCTTGATGGAAAACAAATCAAATGTTTCAAACAAAAAACAAGTTTTGTTACTAGTGTTATCTCTGATATTGATTAGCACTACAACAATAATCGGTCATGCGGCCGCAAGTGAACAACTTTCTGCAATAATAATTGATTATGCGCACAATCTGATTGCGTCAGTATGGATTGGAGGTATAGTCTTTTTTGGATTCATTTTGCTTCCCGCTTTATCAAAATTGGACGGCAACAAGAAAGAAATAATCACGTTATTGACCATTCCAAGATTTTCATCAATGATAGTCATTTCACTTGGAATTTTGGTGATTACAGGACCTACACTTTTGTGGCTATTGGAAGACGATGTTACGTTGCTTACTCAGTCTTCGTATGGGTTTTTAATAATGGCAAAAATTGGGGTAGCTTCCATCATGGCAGCAATTGGAGGATACAATCAGTTCAAAATACAAAAGTCTGCAGAAAGAGACATCAAATCAAATACAATTAATGTCCACAGAAAACTTGGCAAGTCATTAAAAACAGAAGCAGTACTTGGTGTAATCCTGCTTGGCATAGTTGCACTGTTGACTAACTCATCACTTCCTACTAGTCAAGCTCAACAAGCACAGATACAACAGATCATAAATGGTTTTCAGACATCGGAGTTTTCTGAAAATGCAAGATTTGATGTCAATATTGATCCATTCGCAAGCGGTTCCAATACAATTGTCATATCTGTTTTTGATTCTGATGGAAATCCCCTGACAGATATCGATAGCTTGAAGGTAAAGGTTTCAAATCCACAAAGAAATATTGCACCAATTGACATACCAACAAGTAAAGTATCAGAAAACAAAAATGAGTATCGGGGAAATCTAACGTTTGGCTTCTCAGGAAACTGGAATGTTGAGATAGAGGCAAAGAGAAAAGATCACGTAAATGAAAGTATTCGATTTTTAGTAGTAGTAAAGCCTCACATATCTGAGCTAAAAACGCAGATAGTTGAATATGACATACAGGTAAAGGGAGCAGGATTGCTTTATCCCACATATGACGGCAACGACACTATTTGGATTAGCGATTCATCACAGCCTCGCTTGTGGAAATTTTCCATAGAAAATAAGCAATTCAAATCATACACGTTCGAAGGGGGTAAGACCACAGTATTTCTCAAAATAGCATCTGATGGGTTGGTGTGGTTTACCGATACACCTGATTCCAAAATAGGATATTTTGATCCAGCAACAGAAAAATTCCAGACAATTTCACTTCCAACAAAATCAATTCCAATCTCATTGGAAACAGATCTTGACGGAAACATCTGGATTGCACTTGTAGACCAGGACATGCTGCTAAAATATGATCCTCTAACTAGCAAATTTGAAGAACATAAAATTCCTACCAATCCAGCAGGGCCTGCAGCACTTGCACGAGATGCAACTGGAAACATTTGGTTTGCTGAA
>JAHEXS010000069.1 GCA_023252015.1 Candidatus Nitrosotenuis sp.
TACTCAAAGTAAGAAGGGATGCATACGACGGTCGCGGAAATTTTAAAATAAAATCTGAAAACGAATTAGAAAAAGCACTGAATTATTTTTCTGGAAAATCACTCATGCTCGAAAAATTTGTTGACTTTAAAATGGAAGTGTCTGTGATTGCTGCAAGAAACACCAAAGGACAGATTGCAACATATCCACTCGTGGAAAATATTCATGAAAACAATATTTTGAAAATGACAATTGCTCCTGCAAGAGTAACAAAGGAAGTTGCGTCAGAGGCAGAAAAAATAGCAGGGAAGACTATGCAAGTACTACACGGTGCAGGGGTGTTTGGAATAGAGATGTTTGTTACAAAACAAAACGGAATTTTGATAAACGAGATTGCCCCGCGTGTTCACAATTCTGGACACCACACATTGCAATCAAGTAAGACAACACAGTTTGAGCAACACTTACGCGCAATAATTGGTCTTGATCTTGGGGACACGACATTGATTCACCCAACAATCATGTACAACATTTTGGGTCCGGATGACTTTCAAGGAAAATACAAAATACCTGAGATAAAATTCGATAATCTTTACCTCAAGATGTATGGCAAGGAAGAATCGAAGCCTCAAAGAAAACTCGGCCATTTTAATTTGGTTGATGTAGATGATACGAAGGGGATAAACGGGTTACTAGAATCAATTAATTTGATAAAAGATAGAATCATCCCCAGATCAACATAATTTTAGTCATGAATAAAATACAGTAAAATCTTCCATACCCTCAAGCTAATATACTTGATTTACAATTCAGTTTTGTAATTTGCACAACAAAGACGAACTCATCACAATGCTAAAGCATTTTGACCTTGAAGAAATCGATTCTAAAATTTACATTGGCTTGCTCCAAGTAGGACCTCTTTCAGTTGGAAACATTGCCGCAAAATTGGAAATCGAAAGAGGTAAGGCATACAGAGCGCTTGAGAAATTAAGAAGTACAGGATTAATCACCACAACTCTTACAAATCCAATAATTTGCAAACCAATTGAACCGCAAGAAGCACTGATAAACATCATCAACCGTAAAGAAAACGAATTCATCACAATGCAAAAGCTTGCGAGTAAGCTCGCAGTTGATCTAAAAGATATTACAAAAAAACAGCCATCAAGTGATACTACTACTGTTTCAATAATTCAGGGGAGACATAACATTTACTCCAGAATTGGAAAAATGCTACAAGAATCAACAGGAACAATATACATTGTTACTACAGAAAAAGATCTTATGCGAATGTATCACACCGCAATACCAGAAAAAATCAAAATTTGCAAGAATAAAGGTTGTCAGATCAGAATAATCACAGATATTGACAATTCCAACACACTTTCAATCATAGCAAAACTTGGTGCCTCGGAAATAAGAATAGGCAAACTTCCATCAAAGAGCAGAATGGTAGTAGAGGATCAAAAACATGTTATAATGTCAGGCGGATTTAGTGAGACCATGGACATGAATGACGATAACGACTCTGTTTTGGACAGCAATTCAATTGAGATGACAAACAACATGTACAGTCTTTGTGAACATCTTTGGAAGCGCTCAAAGGCAATTGAACTAATGAAAAAAATCGCAAAATAGGCATTCCAATAAACTACGTTTAAACAAAAAACTCAAGCTTATCATTAAATGAACCCCAATTTCAATAAATCCGAAGGGCAATGTCGGAACTAGCACACCTAGATCAAATTAGGATTATCTTATCAGTTACGATGCTTGGAATTGCCACTGCATCAGATATTAAAAAAAGAGAAATCAGCGACATAATTTGGATAATTTTCGGTGCAATAGGAGTTGCCATAGTTTTGCTTGGAACGGATTTGAATCAAGAACTACCCAAAATCGGAATCTCGTTGATTATCGCACCATTTGTCTTACTAATATGGAGAATTGGCCTGTTTGGAGGAGCAGACGCTTTTGCCCTAATAGTGCTGGCAGTTCTTGCACCAAGCGTCACCCTGACTGCAAATACAATAACGCCATTTACTACTCTGACAAATGCTGTTTTAATGTCAATAGTTCCAATGCTCATCAACGTTACAAGAAATGTAGTGCTACTTGCAACAAAAAATAACATTTTTGAGGGTTTTGATGAAACCGCAAAAAAGAAAATTATCGCAATGTTCATAGGATATAGAGCCGTAAATCCCAAATTCAGCTTTTCAATTGAGCGGAAAATTGGAAATCAAAAGAAACTAAATTTCTCACTACAGCATGCTGAAAACACGGCTTTTTGTCAGAAAACAGACACGTGGGTCACACCAGGTATCCCATACATGATATTCATAACGGCAGGTTTTGTAGTACAGCTGGTTTATGGGGACATCATAATGAGCGGTTTTAGCGCTTTTCACTAGATATGCCATACCGAGTAAATTTTTCAAATTTGTTTGTTTGATTATGACAAGCACATGATAATACCAAATAAGTAAATCAGAAAAAAGTGGAAATGTCAGATCAATCCTCCTATTTTGAAAAATTCTCGGGGCTTACTGGAAAGACGATAACCGAATTAGACCAAGCAAAGATGGAAGTTGAGGAGAGAGGAAATCAATTACAAGAACTGGCAAACCAGTCCAATGCCAGATTCAACGAGGTAATGAAAATGAATCTTGGACTGAAAGAGAAAATTGAGTTTTTGCAAGACCTTACAACAAATATAAGCATCAGAAATGAAGAGCTGGAAAAACACAACCAAGAATTAGAAAAACAGAAAATAGAAAACAGCAATCTAGCAATTGATCTTAAAAAGAATTTAGAAAAAGTAGTCTTAAAAGAAAAAGAGTTAGAACTTCAAAAGGATCAGCTAGAAAGACAGGTAAACGAAAAAACCGACGAATTAATCAAATCACAAAAACTTGCAATAATTGGCGAACTTGCATCAAGAATGGCACATGACCTAAGAAACCCATTATCAACAATCAAAAATGTAATTGAGGTAATGGAAAATAAGCAAAAGATCCGAATTGAGGAAAAAATTGTTTACTACGGCAAGCTGCACAGGGCAATAGAAAGAATTTCACATCAGGTAGACGATGTCTTAGAATACGGACGCTCAACACAACTCAATTTACAGACATGCCAAATTACAAAATTGATCAATCAATCAATATCAGATGGAAATTTTTCAAATGACGTTAAAATTAATGTTGAGAATAGTGAAATGAAAATAAACGTAGATACGATAAAAATGGAGGCGGTTTTTACAAATCTTTTGGTCAATGCAGTTCAGGCAATGATTAACAAAGGGACAATCAATGTAAGAATACTAGATAATGGTGCAAACGCAATAATCGCGTTTGAGGATTCTGGTCCTGGAATTCCTCAAGAGGTACTGCCAAAAATATTTGATCCGTTGTTCACAACAAAACAAACGGGAACTGGTCTCGGCTTGTCAATTTGCAAAAAAATTATTGAGCAGCACGGTGGAAGCATTGTGGCGAAGAACAGCCCAACAACATTCATTATCAGACTGCCAAAGAACTTTTAGAATACGTCGAAAAAAACAGTTGATTTTCGCAGGACCAATTTAGACAAATAAATACAACTTGAGACGATTTTTGTAGAATAACTGAAACCAGCACGGTTTATTAATTAATTAAACTGACGGCGAATCATGGCAATAAAAGCAGCTCTAATTATGACAGGAATTTCAATAGTATTACTTGTGATATATGGAGCAGATGTTGCTGCAGGTGGCGGAACAGGAACAGGATTTTTGCAGTTTGATCACAAAGTAAGAGGAATGGCATTAGGCGGCCCTGCAATGATATTGCCAATAATAGGATTTTTCATATCAAGAAAAGAGTCATCAAAACCACTTGCGATCATGTTGTTTGTGGCAGGAATTTTGATAATAATTGGAGGCGCAGTTGTAATTTCAATACCGCCTTCAGCAGAATCTACCAGTACTGGAAGAAACGCAATTGCAGAATCTGTACCACTAATTGGTGTCGGAGCATTCATCATTGGACTCGGAGTAGTAAAAATCCGAAAATAATATGACAGTCTGCGCCAAATGCAACAAAGATACAAACAAAACATACGAGTGCACACACACCAATGATCAGGAATATTGTACAGAGTGCTATACAGAACTTCACTACTACCTAACTGAGAATGAAAGTTGCTAGAAATACAAGCACTGGTTCAATGGATAACTTCACTAGTATCAGATTATCTGTATGGCGGAGTATTCATCGGTGCAATAATTGCAACCACCGTACCAGTAATACCAAGTGAGGCGCTGTATCCGTTAGCTGGCTTTGTGGCATCACAAAATCACATGAATCTGTTTGAAGTAATACTAGTTGGAATTTCTGGTGGTGCAGGTGCTACAGTTGCATCTATCGCATTGTATGTAATTTCATTGAAGCTTGGACGAGACGCAATTCTAAAACACCTAAGACACACAAGAATTTCAGAAAAACACCTAGCAAAGGCAGAGCGATGGTTTGAGAAATATGGAGAAAAAATGGTCTTTTTTTGCAGAATGGTGCCAGTATTGAGGGAATTGATATCAATTCCTGCAGGCGTACTTGGAATGAGGCCAGTAAAATTCCTCATCTACACCTTTGCGGGCTCTTGTATCTGGAGTACGGGGCTTACTATTTTTGGCTTTTATTTTGGCAAAACGATAAAGATTTTCTAAATTCAAAACAGATGTCAAGGAATTAATCTGTGAGGCTCTGTTTTATCAGACAATGATTAATTTGGCAGAATGAGATTTTTGTTATAAGGGTTGATCCTGCGCAAGAGTGTCTGGAATATTTGAACGGGTAGGACGTGTGGTCGTTGGGGTACGGGTTTGGTATCCCCAGTCCACAGATATCATTTAATTTTTTTAATATTAAAGATGTGCGAAGAAATTATCAGTATTCAAATTATGAAACTAGCATAAATCCTAAGCATTCGTTATATCTTTTGGAATATTAATCCAGTTTAACGGTCAGTATCCAGATAACACATACACTGCAGATGCTAGTTTAATCTCATGTTGACGTTACATTTCTCACAAATACCATACAGTTCACCATACTCACTTATCTCAGACACCAAAAAGTTTTTTGGGATTTTACAATATTCACAGTACTTTGTTACCTTATCTCCTAATTTTGTCATTCTTTCTAATTCCAATTTTCAAAAAACAGTAATTAAATTTAGATCATACGCTCCATTAGATTTCATGAAAATCAAGATCAGGCTTAAATAACATTTTGACGTATAGTATCCCGACGAGAAACTGTCATATCTGCGTCGTAGACTGACAGAAAAAGGAAAACATCATGTTATTGCGAAACTATTTCGTTGAAGTTTTCCAACTATTTTCTCGTTAAAGTTAAGTCTAATTTTTTGGTAACGGATGGTCGTCGTGCCACACATATCAGGTTTCCAGCAACCCATTACACAATGGCATAGATTTTAAAACCTAAACTTGACTGAAAGCCGTGGACGCGATTATTCTTGCAGGTGGAAAAGGCACTAGGCTAAAACCACTCACAGATTACATCCCAAAACCCCTAATTCCAATAAACAACAAACCGATCATAGAGTGGCAGATAAGATATCTTGAAAAATTTGGCATAAACCAAATAATAATTTGTACAGGATACAAAGCCAAGCAAATTGAGGATTATCTTGAGAAAAAAGCAAACTTTGGCTCAAAGATAGGATTTTCAGTTGAAAAAAAACCACTTGGCACCGGGGGCGCAATTAAAAAAGCAGCAAAGATGATCAAAGGAGATTCATTTTTAGTTCTAAACGGCGACATTATCACAAATATCGACATCAGACAGTTGTACAAAAAGAAAAACTCAATTGCACTAGTCGAGTTGAAAACCAAATACGGCACAGTTTCCATACAGAAAGACAAGATAACAGAATTTAGAGAGAAAAAATCAGTGCCAAACGTTTGGATGAATACTGGAATTTATCATCTGGATAGGAACATCATTGAGAAATTACCTGCAAATGGTGCAATAGAAAAAACGACGTTTCTCAAATATGCAAAGGAGGGAAAACTAAATGGCATAAAGTTCAAGGATTCATTTTGGTTTTCAATTGATTCTCACAAGGATTTGGAAGATTGTTCAGAAACGCTTCAACTCAAAAAATACCGAGGCTTTGCCTAGTAATCACACCATGAAAATATCATACAGTCTTGGTTCGCTTTTATCAATTGAGGACCTTTTGAATTGTGCACAAAAACTATCAAGATGTCATATTGAGGCATTATGGGTTCCTGAGACGTGGGGAATGGAAAACTTTGCAATGCTCAGTGCAGTTTCACAAAAAATAGACTCTGCAAAGATTGGCTCATCAATTATCAA
>JAHEXS010000070.1 GCA_023252015.1 Candidatus Nitrosotenuis sp.
GTCGACATACGTCTGCGGATCTTTTTTCGGATCTGGGAATCCGGGAATTACAGTTTTTGGTTTTTCTGCAGGCGGTGATTCTGTAGCTGGCTCTTCTCCTTTTGGCATTTCTGTCTTTGGTGTTTCTGTCTTTGTTTCAGTCTTTGGTGGCTGCAGTGGCGGCTGTGTTGTTGTGGTTGTGGTTGTAGTTGTGGTCGTAGTTGTTGGCGTTGATGACGGTTTCATCAGATCTGCAGCAGACGGGCTGACAGGTGAACCATCTGCAGAATAATCAAAAAGTGTGAATTTTCCTTTGTAGTTTGGTTCTGTGTCATAAAATGCAGTCGCATTGTAAACTCCCTTTTGAGAAAACTTTGCCGAGTATTTTGAAGAAGCCGTATCAACTGGATTAATTGTTATTATTCCGTCTGAATTTGAAGTGCCGCCAAGCAGTGTGATAAACTTGCCATCTGGACCGTAAATCTTGACTGAGATCATTTTGTTTGCGTGGTCAGAATCGGTCTTGCCGCTAAAGGTTATCTTGTCTCCCTTTTTGTATGATGTCTTGTCTGTTCCAAAGGTCTGAATTACGGCAAATACAGGCGCAACTGCCATGCTCACAACCAATAAAATCAAAATTAACGCTAGTGTCTTCAACCCTTGGAATAGGGTCAGGTTTTATGATCTTTAACTAGATTGTGCATAATTGTGTAGTGATTGCTAGACAGATATAGACTACAAATTTGCCAAACTTTATTTTTCGATGAGTGAAAAATCAGTCATGCTGAATTTTGCCCTCGATATCTTGGGAAGTGAGTGGATAATCATCATACTTGTGGCCCTAATTGCGCTTTTTGGCACAAACAAGCTGCCAGATGTGGCAAAAAAGATTGGAAGACTAGTCGGGGAATTCAACAAGACAAAATCAGAGATTCAAAATCAAGTCACAGGAATCACAAACGCAAACCTCAACATAACCAACCCGGTGCAAAACGAAAGGCAAAAGCTTGAGTTCATAGCAAAATCACTTGGAATAGACTTTGCTGCAAAGACAGACGACGAGATAAGAAAAGCAATATCAGAAAAAATGTCCGGCACTGATCAAAAGGATAGAAAGTAGCTTTGACTGACATTTCATTTAACAAGATTTACAACATGAGTTGCATTGAGGGGATGAGATCCATTCCACAAAACAAAATAGACCTAATAGTGACTGATCCCCCGTTTGCAATTGACTTCAAGGCAACTAGGCAAAACTACAACAGAACCGCATCAAGAGTAATGCAGGGGTACAATGAGATAAAGCAAAAGGACTATTATGATTTTACACACCAGTGGATGTCAGAGGCGTTTAGAATTCTAAAAAAATCCGGAAGCATGTATGTTTTTTCCGGGTGGAACAACCTCAAGGACATTTTGAATGCGCTTGACAGCGTAGGCTTTACCACAGTAAATCACGTAATTTGGAAATACCAGTTTGGAGTGGTTACGTCAAGAAAATACGTGACATCACATTATCACTGCATCTATGTTTGCAAGGACGCAAAAAAAAGAAAGTTCTATCCGTTTGTGAGATTCAAAAAGACAGATAGGACCCAGGACGGGCACAGCCTCCACTACAAGGACAAAGAGGACGTATGGGAAATAAAGCGGGAATACTGGACTGGCGACAAAAAGACTCCGACCAAGCTTCCTGCAGAAATTGTAAGAAAAATTCTCCAGCACTCTAGCAAAAGTGGTGACACGGTGTGTGATCCGTTCTTGGGCTCAGGACAGGTCGCAGTGGTAAGCAAGATGCTAAAGCGCAAGTACCTCGGATTTGAAATCGTTCCAGAGTATTATGATTTTGCAAAAAGCAGGCTAGATAGGAACCTCTACAGACTAAAGGCCGAGATACAAAAAGAGTAGGAGATGATTTTGGACTTGATGTCCTTTTCAGTCTCCGTTTATCTATATTCCATTTTTGCCTTGATGCGTTTGACTTCGCCCATCTCGTCTCTGAGATGTTTTGCCAGCAAGTTTTCTGACTCTTTCTTGTGCTTCCAATAAGCATTCAGAACTGCTTGCCTTGTCTTTGCATGTTTTATGGCAGACTGGTATTTTTTGTGAATTGCAGCTACGCCCCTTGCATAGCTTCCTGCGCTACTTCCCATGAGACGTAAGGGATCATCATTATACATAACTAGGCAAAGTTGACCATATTACCATGTTTACTGAGTTAAGGTTGACTAGATCAGCACATCATCAAACAGGGATATGATTCCCCAAGGGAGCAATGCATGACCCCGAACTAGCACCACCGTACCATCAAACAGCTCTGTTACCTCTTCAGTGACACCGCATTCATCATCAAGTACAGGTCAACACCTGACGCATCAGTGTTTTAATATCAAAATTAACCATTGGTTCCATTACCTGTCAAGTCAGTGCGGCAAAACTTTGATCCCAATCCAGAACTACTATTCATGATGGAGACGTTCCTCCAGATGATGAATCATTGTATAAGAATAGGACTGGAAAACAACTGATCCACATTAAAAAGACTCTCAACCAGGCATACTTCAAACTGCAGGATTAGGAGATGATGTCGTACTACAAACTTACTGCAATCTCTCAAGCAGGCAGAAACATCGGGATTTGTGGTGCGGGGATTGCAAGCGATGGTGTGACAGGGATGTCGTTGCCGCGTTGAGTATCGCCTGCAAGGGGTTGGCAAGGCTGACCAATCCTCAAGGTGACGCAAGTGAAGCGATGAGTGGGAACCCGGATCCAGTAATCCTCAGAGTCGATGTGTCAAAGATGTCTGAGGTGTGCTGACAATGGAAAACATTGGCACCAACCGAAGAGGTAATAGAGCCGAGCCAATCCATACCATACCTAAGAGGGAGAAGACACTTGAAGTATTCCTGTCCAAAGTGCAGATCGGCACTTGAAATCCAAAAGACATTCAACAAAAAATACATGATATCATGCAAAAAGTGCAGCCTCGAGGATTTGGTGGAATTTGCAAAAAACATCGACGAGGTGTACTTGGAGTTTTTGGCACGGTTTGACGACGGCTCAACACCAAACAAAAAGCAGCTAAAAGAAGAGCTAAAGGAATCAGGAATAATTCGCGATGAATCTGAGATAAAGGAAATGATCGGAAGTGCCACTCCGGATCACATCACAAAGGAGGTCCTGTACTCAAAAAAAGACTACATCTCTTACTATAAGGCAATAAAGAGCCCAGCCCCCGAGATGGGCTCCCCAGTTGAGGATTTGGGGCTCGATGACGGAATAGTGAGGTATCTGCACGAGAAGGGAATCACCCAGTTTTACAAGTTCCAGGAAGAATCCATACGAGAGATAATTTTTGGCCAAAACGTGGTCATTACTGCGCCTACGGCATCTGGAAAAACAGAGGCGTTTTCAATACCCATCATACAAAAAATTGCAAGCGAGGGTAACAGGGGCGGAATATTTGCCATATTTGTATACCCGACAAAGGCACTAGCACGAGACCAGCTCCCAAAAATAAGAGAGATTGCAAAAAGCGTCGGACTTGAGGCAGATGTGTTTGACGGGGACACAAAGGGATCAGATAGGGCAGAAATTCTAGATAATCTTCCGCAGATAATAGTGACAAATTTCGATGTACTACACTATCATATGATGTACAGGACAAAGTTTGCGTCTGCATGCAGCACTACAAAATTCCTAGTTGTGGACGAGGCCCACGTATATTCTGGAATATTTGGATCAAATGTACACTATATCATAAAACGCCTAAAAAGAATCTGCAAGAAAATCCAGTTTGTTGCATCGTCCGCAACACTGGATAATGCAAAAGAGTTTTGCCAAGATCTCTTTGGGATACAGATGGATTTGATTCAGGGCTCTGGAAAAAAAGGAGAGACAGACTTTGTCATGGCATTTCCGTCACTGAGAACGCAGCGAGCGCTCGTAATTGACCTGCTTGAAAAACTGACTGCAAAAAAACACAAGACAATGGTGTTTTCCAACTCGCACCTGAACTCTGAGCTAATAGCAATGCAGGCAAGAAAAAAGAAAATCGACATCAAGGTACATCGTGCTGGATTAATGGTAAACTATAGGAATTTTGTCGAAAAGGCATTCAAAGAGGACAAGCTGTCCGCAATATCATGTACCCCTACACTTGAGCTAGGAATTGATGTTGGAAACGTAGACGGCGTAATATCGTCAACCATTCCAATCAACAGGCTTCTCCAGAGAATAGGAAGGGCCGCAAGAAAGGGGCAGCGCGGATTTGCATTTTTGGCACTTGGTAACGACCCGATTTCGCAATACTACAAGAATCACCCTGATAATTATTTTGAGGACACAGAGCAGACGTACATTGACCCAAAGAACCCGTTTGTCGAGGAATTCCACGTACTGGCAATGGCGTGCGACAAGCCAATTGCGATGCACGAGCTAACGGAGCATTCAGACATCATACAAAAGCACGTAAAGTCAGGAAATCTGATTCTGCAGGAAAACAGATACGTGCCAAACTATTCCGCAATAAAGGATGCACAAAACGAATATAGCATTCGGGGAATTGGAAAATCAATTGACATTTTCCTAAACGAGAAAAAGGTCGGCGACAGGGTTCTCCCAATGGCGCTAGAGGAACTGCACGAGTCTGCCATCTATTTTCTTGCAGGAATGCGCTACAAGGTAAAAGAGTTTGACTATCCGCAAAAACAGTTTGCAAAACTCGTCTCCATCCCAAGGAACTATCCGTACTATACACGGGCCCTAACAGAGGAATGGCCCACAATCGAGACAGTTTATGAAAAAAGAAGGGCCTTTGGAGTTGAGGTTTGCTTTTGCAAGATGCACATACAAAAACGAGTCTATGGTTATGTCAATATCGAGCTGGGACAAGAGGTGACCCAGGGGCAAAAGATAACACTTGAGAACCCACTAGAATATGACTTTGTGACAAAGGGAATAGTCATACATGCGCCAAGACCTGCAGACGAAATGAAAAAGGCGGAAAACGCAGAATACACAGAGGCAAGCGGATACCATGCGACAGAGCACATCATAATTGAGGGAAGCAACATGGTGACAGGAGGAGTATCGCAGGACCTGGGAGGAATATCACTTGGGACGTCAGGACTGATTTTCATTTATGACGGAGCAATTGGGGGAAATGGTGCAAGCAGGGCACTGTACGACAGACTTGAAAAGGCATTTGAGCGGAGTCTCCACATCGTAAAGGAATGCCCGTGCACAAGTGAGGCGGGGTGTCCGCGCTGCACTTTCTCATACAGGTGTGGAAACAACAACGAGTTTTTGCACAAAAAGGCATCAAACGAAATACTGCAAAAAATAAACGACGGCGAAATTACAGACATCATCGAGCCAACAGAAGGTGACCGCCCGCTGGTTTAGTGGGAACCAGTACCCATTTTGGTACTATTTTGGATCCAACTCTGTGAAGAAGATTGGGTTTGAATCCAACAAGACTCAGCTACTATGATCATATTTTAGACTCGAATTTTTTCAGATGAGTTTCTATTGAAGTTATTTGCGTGCTGAAAATTAGAATCTAGAGAATATACTTGACTTTCAGGATTCCCATGTAATCAAAAAAGACATCAACAATCAGACGAATTCTTTTTTCAATTCATCGCGTTCTTCTTTTGTTATTTCACCCTTGGCCAGTCTTTCTTGTAGTATGGCCAAGTTCTTGTCATTTTGTTCTTGTTTTGTTAAGGTTTCAGTTTCTTCTTTCTTGTTTTCCACATATTGAAGTACAGCTTTGGATCCAAAGTAGAATACTATGACTGCCCCGACTACCCATGTAAAATGTTCTATGACTCCCTTAACACCATCATTAATTGTCAATTCACCGCTAACTGTGAATGCTATGACGACCAAGTAAACTACAGTAATTGCAGCCGTCATCGCACTTCGCATTTCACCGGTAGAAAATGACCAAATCAGTGTCGAATCCGAAGAGGTTAGATTGTTTATGATTTTAAAGTATTGAATGTATACTAGTTTTAGATGCTTGGGACGTATCTATGATTTGTCCTTTCTATGTTGTCAATCCAATTGGAGACTTGGGTTGACGTTAAACTTCTTGTCCCAGAGTATTGTCTTAATGCACCTATGAGCATAGAATTGATGAAATAATGCAGACGCCAGAATTGTGGATATTGGATGTTTATTAGTGGATTCATCATTGGGACATTGTCTATATTTTCTATTGCCATGTGAGCGTCACCATGCCATCCTTCAATTGCGCTAGAAAAGTCTACAAGCT
>JAHEXS010000071.1 GCA_023252015.1 Candidatus Nitrosotenuis sp.
TGGAACGAATGAGGACTTGCCGCCTTGTCCTGGTTTGAGTGGGTTGTTTGCCGTGTTTACCTCTGTGCCAGGAATTACTCCTTCAAAGCCCTCTGCTGCAGCAGTAACTCCAAATGCATGGAACGATTTTCCTTTGTTAGCAACAATAAATTCAATCTTGTCACCAACACTTGCATGAATCTCTGGATTGTGGCCGTCTTCTCCTGGAAGTGCATTAAATGCTAGAGTTTTGAAATCTGGAGACTCGATAAAATTAATTTCAACGTCCACTTCTTTTCCTGTCATTGCCTGACCTGGTGCTGCTCCGCCTACTGGTGCCTTGTGCATTTGGTTTCCAGGAGGTAATGATATCCAGTAATCCCAAAAGCTAAAGAAGATTGCACCGCCTGCAATGCAAATACCCAGCATTATCACTAACATCTTTGTAGTCCTTGCCGGTGTTGTCCTGTAGATTGGTTCGTTTTGCTGTTCCATGTTTAATCACTCAATGATGCGGGGTTTTGGCTTGGTATGGGAAATAATACTTGCCCCCAAGTCCCCATGGATCGTCCATGTTGGCCTCCTTTCCTTTGCCTGCACTGTAAATCATGTTTATTAGCCAGATCACCATGCTTGTGCCAATTATCATTGCTCCTACAGATGCAATTTGGTTCATAACGATATACTCTGGGTATGGTTGATAATCATAAACTCGTCTTGGCATTCCGTATAGTCCAAGGACGTGTTGTGTAAAGAACACCATGACTGTTCCAGCAAACGACATGATGAAGTGAATTTTACCCCAAGTCTCATTGTACATTCTTCCTGTGATGTATGGGAACATGTAGTACAGGAATCCAATTGAGCCAAATGCGATTGTTCCCATCACAAACAGATGAAAGTGTCCCACTACCCAGTAAGAGTCGTGCGTGATAAAGTCAAACGGCATTGCACTGTTTGCTACTCCACCTGCTCCTGCAGAGAAGAATAATGCGATTCCGCCAACAGACCACATCATTGGGGTTGCAAACTTGATTCGTCCGCCCCACATGGTAGCTATAAAGTTAAACACGTGCATTGCAGATGCCGGAACTGCGGCAAGCGTTCCAATCATGAATACTGTTTTTTCTGTAAATGACATGCCGGTTGAGTACATGTGGTGCGCCCAGGATGAGAAACTGACTATGCTAAGCATTACAAATGCAAAGATTCCAGAAGACTGGCTAAAGATTGGCTTTCTTGAGAATCGTGGAATTATTTCATACATCATTCCAATTGCAGGAATTACTAATACGTACACTTCAGGATGGAACGTGAACCAGAACAGATGCTGGTATGCAATTGGGTCCCCCCCTCTTGCTGGATCAAAGAATCCAGATACGCCAAGTCTATCGGTCAATAACATTACAAGTGCAGCTGCAAACGTCGGGACTGCAACTATGATAATTAGTGATGCTGACAAAAATGACCACGCTAAAAGTGGGATTTTGCTTAGCGGTAAATCAGGATGCTTGCACTTTAGAATAGTAACTACGAAATTAATTGCTCCAAGAACTGACGATACTCCAAGTATCTTTTGTGCAAAAATCCACATGTCTGCTGCAGGGCCAGGTGCTCTGATTGCAGAGTATGGCGGTGTTGCATACCATGTAAAGTCTGCAAAGCCAAGCCAGATTAGTGCACCGGCTGGAGGAATCATCCAGAATGCTACTGCGTTTAGTTTTGGATATGCCATGTCTTTGTATCGGACCATGATTGGAACAAAATAGTTGCCAACTCCAGATGCAAACGGTAACAAGAATAGAAATATCATTGCAGTGCCATGGACGGTAAACATTCTGTTAAATGTCATGGAATCAGTAATTATCTGGGTGCCAGGCAAGAACAGCTCTGCTCTAATTCCAAGTGCGAGTGCTCCTCCCATAAAGAAGAATGTTATTGATGTTATGGTGTATAGTAATCCGATATCAGTATGATGTGTTGAAAACATTATTTGCCAAATTGGGCGTGGCTTGTGTAGCTCTAGAACCATCTTAGAGAGTCACTCCGAGTTCTTTTATTAAGTCATTAGTTTTCATAAATTTCATTCCTCCACAATCAGTGTTCCTCTCATGTTGTAATGGAGCAAACCGCAGTATTCCCTGCATTGAATTGGGAATTCTCCTGCCTTGTCTGGTGCAAACCAGACTTCGTTTATTCTACCTGCCACTGCATCTTGCAATACAACATAATCATGTATGTTAAATGCGTGGTTAACATCCTTGGTAGTAATTTCAAATTTGTAAGCATGGCCCTTCTTTATGTGTAATTCGCCGACTTCCTTTGTTCCGTCTGCGTGCTCAAATGTCCAAAACCATTGTTGTCCTATTACCTTGATTACTTCGGCTTCTGCAGGAGCGCGGTCTACTAGTCTTTCAACGTTCCATGCTTCTGCGCCAACATATGCCAATAATACAATTACAACGCCAACGTAAATCCATTCAGGCCAGTTAGAGTGTCCGCTCATTTACCAATCAGTTCCTTCATATTTTGTCGGCTTGGCGTTTGGATTTGATTCTCTGAACCGCCATACTAGCCAGATAAGCGTACCAGACACTACTGCACCAACGGTAAATGCTATAGTCATCATTTTGAAAAACAAATTCCAGATCTCAACTTTACGGTTCACATATTCATGAGCGTCTGTTCCGGCAGCAAATACCAACTGAATTGTTGGCAATACTACCAAAATAGTCAAAACTGCCATTAACGCAATTGTTTTGTCCATGACCGGTTACAGCCCGTGACCTTAGAATTCTATTTAAGGGTTTTGTAGATTCTTAGAAAGGTCCCTGATCGTATCTTTCAGAATTCATTGCATTAATTGCAGACAATGAAAACTTGCCCTGCTCTTGACGAATTATAGTAAGTGATGCATTTGCAATAATAAGTTCAAAAAGTGATCTTGGGGTGAGATTCAAAATGTTTGAGATCATTGCCTTGATTGGATCCATGTGTGTCACAAAAAGAATATTTTGTTCTTGATGTTTTTTAGATACAAAATTTACTATATCCAATACTCTTTTTCTCACCTCGGCAAATGTTTCAACTCCATTTTCCTCAATTGTCGGATGACCCTCATAAAATTTCAAGAACACGTTTCCGTGTTTTTCAAATAACTCGTCGTATGGCATTCCAGAAAATTTGCCCATCTCAAGTTCGTACAGTCTTTCGTCAACAGTTGTTTCAAGTCCTAGATGACTGCCAACAATTTCCGCGGTATTTCTTGCCCGCTCAATTGGGCTTGCATAGATATGAGAAATGTTGAATGGTTTTAGAAATTTGCCAATATCATTTGCTTGCATAATTCCTTTTTCGGTTAGTGGAATTCCAGATGCCCTTCCCGCCAAAACACGTTCAGTGTTGTTTCTTGCTTGACCGTGACGCAAGAATATGATTAATCCCAATTTTTTAAATTTCGAAAAAAGATAATAATAACATTACCTGCCTGCGAATATGAAGATAGGTATAATCGGCGGCACCGGTGGCATGGGAAAAGGCTTTGCGTTAAGATGGTGCCCAAAACACGATATTTTGATTGGATCACGTAATTCTCAAAGAGCAACTGATTCTGCGTCTGAATATGTCATAGCTGCAAAAGAGGCCTACGGTGGAATAAATGGTACAATAACTGGAAAAGACAACGTCTCAGTTGCGCAACAAAGCGACGTTTTGATTTTGGCAATTCCATATGAAAACATAGATTCCACTTGCTCAGAATTACTTGGAAAAATTAAAGACAGTTGCACAGTTATTTCTCCAATTGTTCCAATGGTAAAAACTGAAACTGGCTTTGAATTCATTCCAATAAAGGAAGGAAAACCGTTTGCACATCAGATGGTTCAAAAACATATGAAAAATAAATCAAGACTTGTTTCTGCGTTTCACGTGATTTCAGAAAAAAAGCTTGTTGATCCCAAATTAGCATTGGATTACGATATTTTTGTTTGCGGTGATGACAAAGAATCGCTGGATGTGGTCAATGGTCTTGTTTTGGAAATCAAGGGTTTGAGGACAATCTTTCTTGGCTCAGGTGCACTCGCATATTTGGCAGAAATGTCAACGCCTCTGCTATTGAATGCAATGATAAAAAACAAGATGAAAAACCCGGGAATCAAAATCCTATAATACATGAGTCATTACTATCCGCGCCGTGGTAGAAACTGGTATTCTGCCATGGGTGTCCTGTTTATCTCAGTTGCAGGAATCGTGGTAGTACGGGATGTTTTGATTTGGAGTCCCGACTTTGTTTTGGATTTTCTTTTGAATTCGGAAATAACAAACGCAAAGATTTCGCTTGGAATGTTTGTATTTGGGGGAGTACTCTTGGCAATTGGGTTTAGGAAAAAAATTGTTTAAGAAAGCCAAGTTTCTAAAAGAGCAAAAAATTCTTCGCCTAGCAACAGTTGATAGAAAAGGAAATCCGCACTTGGTTCCCGTGTGGTACAACTATACTGGAGTAAAATTCTACATTGGGACAAATACCAAAACAAAGAAGGCAAAAAACATTCAAAAAAATAACAAAGTGTGTTTTTGTGTAGATGACGGAGTTTGGTCACCAATACACGGAGTAATGGGAAATGGAAAAGCACGGCTGATTATGCAAGAAGGTACGGTCAAAAAAATTGCAAAAAAAATCCTTCTTCGTTACTTTAAGAATCTAAATAACAAGTCTGCAAAACAATTGCTAGACGATACAAATTGCATAATAGAAATAATTCCAAGTAAGATTACTGCTTGGGAGTACTGACGAACTTTTCTATTTCATTTAATGCAAAATCTAACGTGCCAAGATCAGGCAAAAAGACCAGTCTAAAGTGGCCGCTTCCGTATTTGGTTCCAAAGCCAGAACCATGTACTGTCAGCACTCCGGTTTTTTTGAGTAGTTCCATTACAAATTCCTGATCGGATTTGTATTGGTTGTTTTCAATTTTTGGAAAAGCGTAAAATGCGCCTTTCGGGTTTGGGCAGGAAAGTCCAGATATAGAATTGATTCGCTTTACTACAAAGTCTCTTCGCTTTTTTAGCTCAGACACGAACTCGGAGATATACCCCTGTGGACCCATGAGTGACTCCAGTGCAGCATGCTGGACAGGCAAATTGGTCGATATTCTGACACGTGCTAATTTTGGCAAATGTTCCCTGAGTGATTCTAATTTTTTAGACTGGTTAAATCCAACGTAGCCAATTCGCCATCCAGACATCAGATGAACCTTGGAAAATCCATTTAGCAGTATGACAGGTGAGTCTTTGGCAACCCTTCCTATTCCTGTGAATTTTTCATCAAATACAATTTGGTCGTATATTTCATCACATATGATGTAGAGATCATGCTCGTTTGCCAAATCGACTAGATTTTTTAGAGATTTTTCGCTAAATACAATGCCTGTTGGGTTGTTTGGAGAGATAAGACATATGGCAACTGTTTTTGATGTGATTTTTGATTTAATGTCATCAATATCAGGAGTTGAATTGTTCAGATCAACTGCAAATTCCACTGGGACTCCTCCGTGTAATCTGACGTATGATGCGTATGGAGGGTAATACGGTCCCGGAAGCAAGACCTCATCTCCTTCTTCTACTATAGATGACATGACCATGTCTAGTGCCTCAGATACTCCGTTTGTCACAAGGATATCGTCTATACCCACTCCAAGGCCCTTTGCGTTTTCTTTTTTTGCTATTGCCTCTCGGAGTTCAGGCAGTCCCTCAGATACAGCGTAATAGTTGTTGCCACTTTTGATTGACCTTATCATTGCGTCCTTTACGTTTTCTGGAGGTTGAAATCCAAACTGTACTGGATCACCAATGTTTAGGTATGTGATCTTTTTTCCTTGCTTTTCCACTAGACGAGCAGCAGATACAATATCTCGTATCGCATACTCCACGCCAGCTACTTTTTTTGAGACCTTCAAATATCTAGACAGATATTTAGCCATGTTAAAGTCTTACCCCTTTGGACTCGTAGCACAGTCTGGACAGTGCGGGCGGCTTCGGACCGCCAGGTCGAGGGATCGAAGCCCTCCGAGCCCTCTTTTATCTTAAATATTGATTTGCAGAACACAAAATGTGAGAATCTCGCCACTTAGAATTGGTTTGATACTAGCAGTAATCGGAATTGTTGCAATAATTATCACATTTGATGATAACCAAAAAGTGACAGCAG
>JAHEXS010000010.1:0-3688 GCA_023252015.1 Candidatus Nitrosotenuis sp.
TAATCCCTGATATCTATTTCGTATTGTTACTTCGGTAACATCAGATGCGGTCGAAATCTCCATTTGAGATATTTTCACATTGTATTTCAGACATGACATGTATATTGCAGCTGCTGCAAGTCCCATGGGTCCCTTTCCAGCAGTTATTTCCATATCACTTGCATCTTTTAGAACCTCAAGGGCATACCGCTTTGCCTTTTCATCCAGTCCAATCTTACTTGCTATCTTTGACACACATTTTATTGAATCCACCACTGGCATCTTCAAATTCAATTCGTTGATAAGCATTCGATAGCTCTTTGAGACAGATTTTTTCTTAACGTTGAGCGCCACTGAAACATCATTTAATGTTCTTGGAGTTCCAGTATCTCTGCATGCTGCATATGCAGCAGCACCAATAACTTCGAGAATGGATCTGCCTCTAACAAGGCCTTTTCCAACGGCCTTTCGATAAATATGGGCAGCTCTTTCAATTATTGCATCAGATAGTGTGAGCTTATCCTTTAGCTTGTCAAGTTCCAAGAATGCAGTCTTTAGATTCCTGTCTGCATTCTCATGTGTTTGACTTCTGTTGTCCCAAATTCGCAATCGTCGCATATTCTGCTTCATTGGTATTGAAAGAGATTTTCCTGCTGCATCTCTACCTTCATTACCTATTGTTGTAGCAAGTCCTCTATCGTGTATCGCAAGTGAATTTGGGGTACCGGTTCTACTTTTATCACTTGAATCATCTGAAAATGAACGTCGTTCTGGACTAAAATCCTCGATGCGTTCAACTACTACATTGCCACATTTCTGGCAAAATCGCTCACCTGTAGATCCATCGGTAAGCATGGGTCCCCAACATCGGATACACTTACGACTAACATTCAAAGTTTGCATAATTATGATTAGATACTTGGTTACTAGATCTGCTCCTTCTCACTACCTATTAGGGTTAAAGTAGAACGAATTCTATCCATTCCTCGAATTTTTGTTGCAATTATGTCTTTTACTATCTCTGCAGATGATGCCTCAATCTTTGTTATGATGTCGTATGCACCAAACACTCCACGTGTTTCTTTTATCTTGTTGATGGATTTTAGCTGTGAAAACACCTTTTCGTGTGAACCAAACTCGCAATTTATTAAAACATATGCAGTTGCCAAGTGTCTAGTGCACCGGCATGTGTTTGCGGCAATAACACATTAGATCATGGAATTCTTGAGCACTGACATAATCACTTGTTGTCTTTTTTTCCAAATCACAATAACAAACGACTACGACATCGCAATAACTCATATTATCGTATATACGTTAACACATATATAATGATGATTTATAATATTGTAAATTTATTGATTATTATATCGAATTAGTTAATATTTATTTAAAAAAGCTAATTTATTATGGATAATTGTAAAATATGCAAAATATCTCGAATTGGCTGTAAAACCGAAACTATTGTGATCACAAGTCTACATATCAAAAAATCCCATCCTAAAAGAAACGCGTGATTAAACCATGCAGAAATTTTACTTGTCGTCAGAATTTAGGGATTAAGGTGGACAAATAACACATCTTGGACTAATTTAACCATATTTTCAAAACAGGCTTAATAAAATCTGAAAATCAAAAATAACAAAATTTGCATGACTTCGTCCCATTTATTACCGTGCATGATGAACAAGATCGTGGAAATTCTCGAAGAAAAAATACATGTCTGGCTTGATAGTGCTAGATTTGTCAAAGCCAAATCCGGCATTTACATTCTGTATGATAGAAAACTAGATCCAATATACATAGGTGAAAGTGATAATCTTCAAAACCAATTCTCAAAATACTTGGATACAAATTTTGAAAATAATTCATGCAAACAAAAGACACATACCTATCAAAGATCATTTACTACGAATCCAAAAGAAAAGAAAAAGATACTGCTGGATGAATTTAAAACAAAATATGGAAGATTGCCCTGTTGCAACCATGACATTGATTAGCATTTTGAGTTGTGAAAAATAAGGTGATTTTAGAAATCATCCTAGTGGATCAATAATGTTTTTCCATCATTGGGTGCACTGCTATGACCATTTCGCCTTTTTCGGCCAAAAAGTCATTTACTACATCCTGAAGGAAAACACCAGGCTGCAATTTATCATCTTCAAAATATTTTATTTTGTGAACCGTGTGAGAATGATGAAATGGTCTTGCTCAAGATGGGCACAAACAGCGGTGATCTGGTAATTAGTCACTAATTTTATTAACAAAACTTGGGGAATCACACTAATTACCACAAACCCCTCGAGGGCCTACATAATTTTCTTGGGAATATTTTATCAAAATTATGCCTGAATTGTTGCAAAACTTGGGGGATACAAACTATCGGTTACAGGTTTACACGAAGCTTACAATCTTCTATAGAAAACTGAGTAAGATTTGAGGAAAATACAAAAACCGTTTCCGATTGACGCATCATCCAAGAACCACGTAACCTTGTACAAATACTAAATCGTCAATGATCCGTTCATCTCAACTTTGGTGACAGAATCGTGCCACTTGTTAAAATATTCTTCATGGACGGTATGAATTGGGATTAGGTTCTTTGCTTTTGTTTCCTGTACAACATGTTTTATCTGATCTTTTGATCCATGTCCTGAAACATGAGTGACATTCCAGCCTTCCTCTTTAGATAACAAACCAAAATGAATCAACCAGCGTTTTATTCGCTCTTGGTCTAGTCTCATTTCATCATCAAAGGGTTCGGTGGACGAACGAATATAGCTAGAGTCACCAGAAGGCCTTACATCAATTAATTCCTGCAGCTTAAAATCGCTACAGTAGAACATGTAGTCTTTTTGTTTTGAAGATACATCACGATAATCAATTGAATTATTCATACCAACAAATTCACGCTCCCAAGAATCATAATCTTCAAGAATAATTTTGTCAGTCCAATAATCCCTGTCTTTGTCAACCAGTCCCCACGATTTTCTGGACAGATATATCTTGATAAGCGGATCATCGACCTTTGGATAAATTCCACTATAACTTTGCGAGCTTGCAAATAATTTCAGTAAATAGGCTTGTTTTAGGTCAATTGCCAAATATCTGTCAGTCTCTTTTGCAGCATTATAGAATGACAACAATCTATCTAGGTCTCGCGTAGGATACGACGTTACAACAAGATTTTTTGTAGAATTTACGATATCTTCAATGTCTTTTTCAACTTGGAATTCTGTAGTGGATGTTGGTTCATCTATTCTGGTTCCCTCGCATAATATGTGATCAAGGTCAGACGACGCGCATTTTTCAACAAATTTTTCAGTTTCTGATTTTCTTCTTCCATGGAATCGTAAATCTGCAGTATAGCCAATTGATCCCTTTGATGTATGAATTACAAATCCACAAACACCAGGTAAAGAATGATCAACTGGAATTGGTTCTATCTCAATTGAATCAATGTTGAATTTTTTGTATGGTGTTATGAGGCTATTTGCTCTATCTACGATTTCACGATTTTTATCACTTCTTGCTCTGCTTATTCCGCCTTTATCGTTTTCATAAATTCGAAAGCTTTCCTTATAGGTAAGATATTCATCACCGCTACCGGTTTCCTGAAGAGCTTGCATGATCAGCTTCGTAGCTTCTGTACAATAGATTGGAATTTCAGGCCTCAGATAGTGTACATATGCGCAGTGGTCAATATGGG
>JAHEXS010000010.1:3788-9533 GCA_023252015.1 Candidatus Nitrosotenuis sp.
AGATATTCATCACCGCTACCGGTTTCCTGAAGAGCTTGCATGATCAGCTTCGTAGCTTCTGTACAATAGATTGGAATTTCAGGCCTCAGATAGTGTACATATGCGCAGTGGTCAATATGGGCATGCGTAAGCAAAACAGCATCAAATTTAGTTTCCTCCTTGTGATCGTTTTCAAAATTCATATGTTTAGAGTAATCCTTTCTGTACAATCCTTTGAGCTTTGGCAGTAATCCAAATTCAAACAGATCTCCCATTCCGTTTAAGGTTCGCGGTTGCAAAAATTCAGAGTAAAAGTTGTTTGCCTTTCCCATCTGCATCCCAAAGTCCAAAAATATTCTAGTTCCCTTGTCTTCTACTAGAAACTTGTTTCCGCCTATTTCGTTGACGCCGCCATAAAAAGTGACTTTGGTATCCACGGTTTTCTTAAATTCTTGTCATTGATTTAGTTTCTTGTTGATCAAAATAGAACAGGATAAAAACATCACACTAATCGTATCGACTGTTAGTGATTTTTGTGACTTTATGGTGTATTGTGAACACAAGATTCCATTTCACAGAGGGAATCAGGCCGCCTCCAAATACTGAGACCATCCAAGGAACCAAATCCCATGAATCCGCGGAAAATCTGGAAAAAGAACAGTTTGAATTTGTTCCAATGTCACAAGAAGAGCTTGCAGATATTACGCAAGACATTGAATTTGCGCGAGAAAACATTCACACACGATTGCTGATCCCAACAAGTCTGGGACCACAAAAAATCGCAGTCCTAATTCATGGTAGAGCAGACAAAATTATGAGAAATGATCAAACTTTGATAGTTCAGGAAGACAAGTTTCCATCAAACATACAAAAGTATCAAGTTGCGCTTTGAGCCGTTTGATGACCAAAAACTGCAGGCGTTGACGTATCTGAATTCCAAGTTTGCAGACAATACCAGCATGAATCCAGATGACTGGTTTGACATACCGCACAATGAAAAGTCTTGGATAATTCAAATCAGGGACAAAAACAACGACAACAAATCATTCAAGATCTTCAAGGGAGTCCAAAATGAGGCTTCGCAAGACTTCTGATATCATCAATTGAACGATTTGCCCGACTCGTACTTGAACAAGAAGAAAGAAAACACCACAACATGCACTCAAAATGCAAGCCATGTCGGTTATTCGATCAGTGTGATTTTAGATTAGATGTGCCAAATTAATCAAAATGTCAAATCATATTAAAAATTTTGATGCATTGATTCCGTCCTGAGTTATTTTGATCCATCTGTTTCGTCCAATTTTTTCTACATTGACAAACTTCCACTCGTCTTCTAATGGCTGTATTATATTCTTGTCTAGGCTTGCAAATCTAGCTTGGGTCAGGTTCTCCTCTTTTGCATTAATTGTAATCAGATCGTTTTTCTCAGCTAGTTCTGCCATTTGCTTTTTGGTTATCTTGCCGCCATTTTCTTTTATGATTTTCAATGCCAGAATCAATTCCGGTTTTGGCGTGTGAATCTGGTATGATGGAATATGCATCAAATTTTTCACGCCATATGACAACTGTTTTCCCTCAAACCCCGGATATCTTTCAGCCTCTGCATAAAATGGAATTACATTTTTTTGCTCACTGCACATCATACATGCCATCATGCCAGCAATTGCCTGGATTTTGGAGCCGGATGCCAAATTAACATAGATGGTGTTTCCCTTTTCCTTTTCAATTATTTCCTTGACTGATTTTATTATTTTGAACAAGTCCAGTCTATTGTGATGCTCCTTTACTACTCTGATCTTTTCTTTTTGCAGCTGTTTTTGGATTTTTTCAATATATGGGCCAGCTTTATCTTCATTCGGTCTGTCATGGACCAAAAGCCAAACCTTGTCGGCCTTCATTTCCTTTGCAGGAATCACAACCCTGTCTATCTCAAAGCCAACAGGTGCAATGTGTATTCGTAGATTGGAGAGATTGCTCATGATAGTATGTATAGTATGCATACTATTGTGAGATTATATAATAATTTCCAAACTTGAGCATAATTCATGAGTCAAATCACCATACAAAACACGCAACAAACCTCTACTTTTTTTCCAAGAATAATTCGAGAGTTTGATGACAAAGACGAGCCAATGGTTTATGGAGGCAAATAATTTTGTACCACTCAATCCAAAATCAAACCATAGTAGAACAGCTAGAAGAATCTCTACAAAAACAACAGCAAAAATACAATTATCATAAAAAAATCACCCAAGGATACTACGAAATTATACAACAAACAGAACTAAAGCTACAAGAAATCAAAAACGTGAGATAAGATATGCTAGATGAAACAAAAATACGAAAATTACTCGATGACATCAGAACCGTCTACGAGGTTGGATACCAAAATGACGATCTTGATACCGAGGCAGAAAAATGGGGCCAAATCCAGATTCTAGAGTGGATTTTATCAAAATGAAAGCCAATATTGCTAAAGAACTACTGATTACAAATACTGGATTTATAAAATTGAATCAAAGTTTATCTCATTCTCAATGTACTTAATGTCATGCCAGATACAAAAAAGAAAATGAACACAACAAAAGATGATTATGATAAAGCCTTAGCTTCCTATGATCCTACAAAAATTACAACGTCTGATTTGGAAAATCTAGCTAAAGAAGCCATGAAAAAATTCAAATCGTTATGAATCCGGCGTGGATTGTTACTGGAATCATACTTTTTGGTGGAATGGCAGCTGCAGGAATCAGCTTGTATCTTAAAAGAAGAAAAGAATCTAAGATTTCTGACCCATTTGAGGATACTGAACCCAAACCCGATTTAACCGAGTCTGAAAAAGACAAAAATTAGGAACAAAATAGTTAGTTTCAACTCTACCAAACATCTCAAGGAGTCTTTTTTGCATTAATTTTATACTCATAATTAGGAATCCCAACTAAATCTTGAAACCATTAATAATTTTGGAATCCTTGTTATAGCAGGATATAATCTCAGTACTGGTTCAGATAATAGCATTATGTACCGGTGGATTAAAGCCGTGAACCAACTATTGAAGTCCGGTAGCCTCTTTCTGCTTCAACGACCGAGTTTTTGATCTCTGCAGACGTGAATTCCCGTAGTTCCTACGGTACTATGTCTGAACTCAATCCAGTTTCGGCTTTACGTGTTGACTGGTAAGAGTTCACATCTTTAGCACGACGTTCTTCCACTTTGCCTGGATCTGACATTGTGTTTTTTGTGAATTTATCGCATTTGACAAGGTGATCATTACGTAATTACCGGGCATTCATCAGGATGGTCTTTTGCCGTCAAAGTCTATAAAATTTACAAATTATTTCTTTATTATTTTCTTGAATTTGCCAAACATTCCGCTTGATCTGTAAGTTTCACCGAATCCGTTAAAGCACAACTGACTGCAAAAATTCTTTGTAACAAGTGCATATTTTTTCGATATGATGTGGGAACTGCATACATATCCATCACACTGAATGCATTTTTCTCTGTGATTGGAACATACTACAGTCTTACATTCCATACATAAAACCGAACTACAATTTTGGCATAAAATCGATCTACATGTGCCACAAACGGTTGGCGGCTTGTGCTCATCGCAAAAGTTTTTCCTGCAATCAATGCATGCATGTGCGCATGGTTCACACAGGATCTTTGAGCACATCAAGCAAGGGCGATTGTGGTTATCACAAGTAGTGGAATAACATCTGATGCAAATGGAGTCGGTGTCGTGCTCACACGGTTTGATTTGACATTTTGACATCTCGTCTATGATCACATCATTATCATCATATCCAAAGTAGACTCTTCGATACGTTTTATCTCCTAGATTGAATGTAACATCCCAAATGGGTACGTGAATAAGATATGGCCCAATTATGTGAACATCATCCACTCTTGGTCTTACAATTTTTTGTCTTTGTTCGTTTTTTGCAGTTGTATAATGTGTCCTGATTTCGTTTTGTATCGCAATTTGTTCACGAATAGTACGGACGATTTCCCTCTGATTTACAAACGATTCTGTTTTTTTGATTGTAAAACCTTTTTCTTGAACTGACATGTGCGTTTCCGCATTTGTGTAGTACTTTGTCAAATGCTTGAAAACTGGATCATTTTCAGAAAGAACCGTGCCTTGACTAGCATCAACTATGACTGTCCCGCCACCATTGCTTTCTAGTAATTTACCAGTGCCCAGGTGCCGCGCTTGAATGTGCAATCTGTAATCTATCACCAAATACGGTTCAAGCCTTAGTGTAGAGTCTGCCGGCAACAGATCCTGATTATTCATAATATATCGCGGTGACTCGTTCCAGAAATTAACTGGAAGTAATCTTTCACATTCTATTGTACGACTTAATATCACGGATTTTTGTGCCCGTATTTCGTCTGCCACTGTTTTTCTTTTGCTTGCACTGAGACCTAACCTCGTTCTAAAATAATCTTCAATGTCAGTTGTCTGTTTGGAATATGCGAGATTTTTTAATTTTTTAATTTCGTCGTAGCCAAGTAAAATTATGTTTATTCCCTTTGCATTTCGAACATATTCTGCCCTTAAAGGTAAAGTATGTGCAATAGAACCCGAAGAAGCAAAGATTCCATATTTCAGATTTTCAAATTCAAGCATTTCAATAAGATGGGAAAATTGTTCAGAACCAGGAGTTTGACCGTGCCAGTCTTTACATGATACTCCTATGACTTCGCCACTGGAAGGGTCTTGAGCTAAAACATCCAAATCTCCAATTTGTCTTCCTTTGTGCATTATTCTGTGAGGTTGCTCTTTTATCACAAAATCAGCACTATGTAACATCAGTGCAATTTGACTCTCAAAAGATTCCCCTGGTTTTGACAATCACATAATATCTGCATGGTATCCAATAAAATTTTCTGCAACATTGATGAAATTAATGCCAACTATCTTAATTTCATGTCACTACAAAGCAATAAGAAAAATCTTGTAATTGAGTATAGAAGGATGTTAATACTTTACTGACAGTTATATTGTTGGGATTTTATTTTGGATTGTTAAGTAATGTTCCTTTTTCCTTAGCTTCTTTCTTTAATTCTACTATCTGCTGGTTTACATCCTCGATTTCTGCAATTAGTTCATCTCTTTGTCTTACTAGGGTATCATAGTGTGACTGATAGAGCATGTGGAGAGATGCCGGTTCTACTGACTTTTTCATTTCGTATTGAAGATCACATTTTCCATATCTTAACCTTGGCAATGGGGCAAAGTTGACACATTAGTAGCAAAAATTGCCGTTTTTTACAAACCCAAAAATACCAAATCAAAAACACATACACCATGAAGGCACTTTACTTTGATGGCAAAACACTCACCATGAATCCAGATTATCCAAAACCAAAATCTGGTGAGACCCTAGTCAAAGTTACCATGTCGGGAATTTGTGGAACAGACCTTGAGATCCTAAAAGGATACATGTCGTATTCTGGAGTGCTGGGACACGAGTTTGTAGGAATAGTTGAGGATTCACAAAATAAAGAACTGATTGGAAAACGAATTGTAGGCGAAATCAATACTGGATGCAAAAAATGTCAATCCTGCCTTTCAGGATTGGAAAGACATTGCCAGAATAGGACAGTTCTTGGAATATACAAAAGGGACGGGGCATTTGCAGAATACATTTCTCTTCCCGAAGAAAACATTCACGTCTTACCCGATTCTGTCTCGGACAAGCAGGCCGTGTTTGTAGAACCGCTTGCAGCTGCATTTGAAATAACAGAACA
>JAHEXS010000010.1:9543-17674 GCA_023252015.1 Candidatus Nitrosotenuis sp.
CAACTGGAAAATAGCAATACTTGGCGATGGGCGACTTGCGCAGCTTGTTGCACGAGCCCTGAGGCTTTCATGTCATGATATTACATGCTATGGACACCATGCAAGAAAGACTGGGCTTTTGCAAAAAATCGGAATCAAGACCAAATCCGCAATAGAAAGTTCTGATGAGCATACATTTGATGTTGTAGTGGAGGCAACTGGCAACGAATCTGGATTCTTGGATACTATAAGACTGGTAAGGCCACGTGGAACAGTGGTTCTGAAATCAACCCTATCTTCACAAAACAAGCTTGACATCTCGCTTGCCGTAGTAAACGAGATAACTTTTGTCGGCTCTAGGTGCGGACCATTCAGACCTGCCATAAATGCACTGGCAACTGGTCTGGTATCAGTTGACGATCTGATTGATGCGGTGTACCCAATTGACAGATATATTCAAGCATTTGAACACGCTGGAAAACCGGACGTTCTTAAAATTCTTCTGGAATCATAGAATCAGAATAGACCGTACTTGCTTGATTCCATTTCTTCCTTTATGGCAAATTTTACTTTGAGATTTTTCTGTTTCATTTTTTCAGATAGCCATGACAGGAATTTTTTCTCAAGGCCTTTTCCCTTTAGGCGGGAAAACTCCTTACCCTTTTGGTCTGCAAATTTTTGTACCATGCCAGATTTTACAGACACGACATAAAAGTGCCAGCCAAATGCAAACTCTGAATCAGTCACAACAAAGCAGTCATTTTCATGTACCATTTCTTCCATTAGGGTGAGGGTTGATGTGATTTCCTTGCTTGACTTGTCATAATCTGTAGCGGATACATTGATGTGGATTCTTTCCATGGAATGTATGTGGGATTTCAAAATAAAAGCCTGACTACTTTATTAGATGTTTTACCTCTATGCCAAAGAAGTTCTGCATTATCTCCATGTAGCTTTTGATGGGAGTGGGTATTTCATCCGTACAAGACAGGCCGAGGTTTTTTGCATTTATCCAAATTAGTAGCGTCTGGAGTATGGTAAGGAACCTGTCGTTTCCTGCATCTGGCGATCCAATTGCCTTTGTATATCTTTCCGCATGCTCCCATGCTGTGGAAAAGTCAATGCATTCGGTTTCAAATATTGCGATTAGCTGCTCTTTGAGACTTTTTGCCTGTTTGAATGGAGTCTGAAACATCAGATATGGAAAATCTACTTTGGCTGGCAAAAATCCAGGTAGCGGATCAAATATCGTGATTATCTTGCAGTTTTTCAGTTTCATAAATTTCTCCATCATGGATTCGATTATTCCGGTGTCTGAAAACCAAAAAAGAATTACACTTGCATCGGATAGGTCTGACTCCAAAATGTCTTGGCATCTGAATTCAGAATTTTCCAATTTTGCAACTTCTTCTGCCTGCAAAATTTTGTCAACATTGGAATCAATTCCAACTGCTTTTTTGACACCAAACTCTTTTAGCGCAATTGCTATTCCGTTTCCAGTGCCGCACCCAAGGTGATAAAATACGTCGTCCTTTCCAAGGTCTGCCAGTTTGAAAACATCCCTGATTGAGTCGTCTAGCAGCTGGATTTCTTCGCCAGTAATGATGGATTCCGGGAGTGATGAAATGTATTCCTCAATTTTCACAACATGGACTGGTTGATTCAGAAATTTATAAATGCGAGCGAGAAAATCTGAACCCTTCAGGGTTGGGATGAAGTGATCTGTAGACAAACGATAGGTACTAGTTCAACCAGAATGGTTTTAGGCAAAAACACACCTTAAAACAATCATTGCAAAAAACACTACAATGTTCGAGATGTGGCAACATGGTTCCAAAATCTTTGGCAGTTAGAATTCATAGGTGTAGTGTATGTAATCTTGTTTTGGACAGAGACCATAATGCAGCAATCAATATTTTGAAAAAAGGATTAGATATTTTTGGACCGTCGCCTCAAGCGACTATATCATTACTACAGGAACTGCGGGAAGTTACGCCTGTGGAAATCACAACGAGGTCAAGGAAACAGGAAGCCATTATCTTTAGCGAATGGTAGTTCACTCTCTTATGCCTTCAAGTGCGGACACTGCCTGCCACAGGGTGACTCGCACGTACGATGGTATGTTTGGATCCTGTGATACGTCGTCAAGCTGGCTGATTGCATTTGCTGCGCGTACTGATATGGAGTCCTGGCTTGCTTTTAGGCTTGAAATCAAGTCGGTGAGATGTTTTTTGATGTTCTTTGGGGTTGTTGGGTTTGCCACCACCTGCGTTAGTGTCTGTATTGCCTGATCAAACGATGTTTGATTTTGTGCCTTTTTGTCTACCATAGCCGATCAAGTATTGATAGTGACTGGTTTAAAAAGTGTGCACTTAGACTTCTACAAAAACGCTGTCTGATTCTACAACTATTTGATATGATTTTAGATCTCTTATTTTGGCTGGAAACTTTTCAAGCTTGCCTGTTGTGCAATTGAACTTGGCTCCATGCCATCCGCACGTTATGATTCCTCCCTCAAGTGTTCCCTCTGCAAGGCTTGCTCCGGCATGTGTGCACGTGTCATCGCATGCATAATAGTTACCATCGATATTTGCAACAAGAATGTCGCGTCCGTCTATTGCTACTTTTTGCATTGAACCTGGAGGCATGTCTGATTTTTTTCCAACAATTATCTTGCCCACATCATGGGGTGATTTCAATTCATTAATAATTTTATGGACTCTGGCGCAGAATCTAGATGTCAGGTAGTTCACTGCACGAACCGTACTGTGTTTTCTATTTTCCCAAGGCTTTGGATTTCCATCTCTATTTTATCGCCGTCTTGCAGGAAGATTGCATCTGGCTTGTTTAGCATCACACCTGCAGGTGTTCCGGTAGATATGATGTCGCCTTTTTCAAGTGTCATGACCCTGCTCAGCTTTGATATGATTGATGGGATCTTGATGAACATGTTTGATGTCGAAGAATCCTGCCTCATTTGACCGTTGATTTTGGTTGTCAGTTTTAGGTTTTGTGGGTTTGCGATTTCATCAGCTGTGGTGATCCACGGGCCGCAAGGTGCAAACGTGTCAAATCCCTTTGCACGTCCAAACTGCTTGTCTTGTGCCTGAACGTCCCGTGCAGAGACGTCATTTAGAATCATGTATCCGAAAATCGTTCCCATGGAATCCTTTTCGTCTACGTTTTTGCAGTTTTTTCCAATTACTAGTGCAAGCTCTACCTCATAGTCAAGATGTTTTACAAAATTCGGGCAAACTATCTCGGAGTTTGTTCCGATTAAGGTGGTTCTTGGAATTAGTACTATGGCAGGATCGACTGGTGGTTCTAGGTTTTGCTCTTTTGCGTGATCGATATAGTTGAATGCAAGACAAATTGTCTTTGGCGGATTTGGAATTGGCGCAAGAATTTTTGCATCGGATAGATTCGCACCATAGTCAAGCTGTGGCTTTTGAGACATTACCTCGTCATACCAACCGTCAAACAAAAATTCCTTGATTCCAAGCGGAATTGGAATTCCTGTCTTTGCCATTATCTCTTCTTTTGTTGCAATCTTATTGTCCTTGACAAATCCATATGTCTCCTTGTTGTTTATCAAAAATCTGCCTATCTTCATGATATGTCACTTGTGTGTATAGATTGCCTGTAAAACCGAATCCTTTCTGCAGTATCCAAATCTTACAAATTGGATTTCCTTTCCCTCTTTTAATTGTGAATAATGTGATTCCACAAATACGTCGATTTCCTCAAGACTTTTTTCGTTGAATACCTCTCCGATAAACAGCTGGCTTGGAATCAGAATTTTTATTTTTTGCGCATCCTTTTGCACTACCCACTGGACCTTTGGGATTTGCGCTTTCAATTCATCTCCGATGTAGTTTCCCTCAAGCGGTTCTGTCTTTGTTATCTGGACATTTCCAAGTCCCATGAATCTCAACTCGTCTCCTATTTTGAGATTTTTTATGTCTTCAGATTCTATGTATAGATTCTCATCTAGAGTGATTTGCCTTGTGCCGATGTCCTTTGTTGGATGGTTTGGCATAGTTATGGTATGTGGCATGCCTAAAATTCTGATTTTTACGGGGTTTTTGACCATGTGGAGTCGGATGCTGTCAGAGTCTATAATTTTTCGATTTAGAGATTCCAGAGTATCAAATGGTGCAAGCGTGTCCGCCTTTGTAAATCCCAACGACAGGACAAACTTTCTGATTGCTTCTGGTGTGATTCCTCGCCTTTTTAGTGCCTCTAGTGTTGGGAGTCTTGGGTCGTCATATCCTGATACTTTACACTCTTCAATTAACGGACGTAGTATTCTCTTTGATACTGGCATTCCCTCAAATCCTAATCTTGAAAATTCTATGACCTTTGGTTTGCGCATTTTTAATGCGTCCAAAATGGTATAGTACAATTCGTTTCTCAATTCGTATTCTTTGGTTCTAAACGCGTGGGTCACACCGTCAATGCTGTCCTCTATTGCAACTGAAAAATCATAGCTCGGCCAGACTCGGTACCTGTCTGAAAGTATCGGATGCTTCGCCTCTATGATTCTGCACATGACGGGATCGCGCATTACTGTGTTTTCGGATTTCATATCTCCTCGGAATCTGACTATTGCCTCGCCCTGCTTGTATTTTGAAAACATTTTTTCCCATCTCTCTAAATTCTGTTCCAATTTGCCAAGACTGCACTTGCAAGCTTTCATCTCTCTTCTGTTTGCACTAACTGTTTCCTGCTTGCATGTGCACAGATATGCGAATCCGCCGTTGATTAATTCAAGACATTTTTTGTATAACAGTTCGATGTCGTCTGACGTGTTTTTGACCCTGTCGTATTTTACGCCAAGCCAGTCAAGTCCTACCTTGATTGCCGCATAATATTCAAGTCGTTCTGCTTCTGGATTTGTATCATCAAATCGCAAAATGAGTTTTCCGCCGTACATTTTTGCATATTCCTCATCAATTATTGCAGCCTTTGCATGACCAATGTGCGGATATCCGTTTGGTTCTGGAGGAAATCTCGTTATCACATTCCCTTGTTGTGCACCTTCAAGTGGCGGCAGGCCTTCACGCTCTTCTTTTTTTGGCTTTTCCACCAATAGATCAGGAAATTCTTTTTCAATTTCGGATTTTTGCTGCTCAAATGGTATCTGGTTTATGGAATTTACTATGCTCGAAATTACTGGCGCAATTTCCTTTACCTGGCTTCGCAATTCTGGAATTGTGCCTAGTGCTTTTGAGAGAATGATCTTGTCCTGGGTTTTTCCTTCATGCTCGATTGCGTTTTGCAGCGCTAGTTTTCGTATCTTTTCTTTTATGGCATCATCCAATTCTAAAGGCTCCTTTTTACAACAAAATCAAGTAATGAGATCAATTCCTCTTTTGCAGCACCAGAATATGGTGCCAGTGACTTGATTGCCTTTCCTGCATACTGCAACGCCTCATTTCTTACGTCTTTTTCAATTTCCAAAGAACGTATCGCATTTACTGCATCGTTTATCTGTTTTTTTGTAGCCTTTGCATTCCCAAAGACATCTAGGATTAGTTTCTTTGATTTTTTATCCGCCTTTTGTATTGCAAGCAAGATGGGTAATGATTTTTTCCCCTCACGCAAGTCATTACCAACTGGTTTTTTTGTAATCTTTGGATCGCCCAGTACTCCGATGTAATCATCGGTTATCTGAAATGCCACGCCGAGGTTTCTTCCAAACGACGCTAAATTCAAAATATCTTTTTCATTTCCCTTTGCGCAAATTGCGCCCATTGCGCATGATACCTCAAAGAGGGCAGATGTCTTTTTTTCTACCATTCTGATATATTCTAATTTTGTTGGAATTTTTTTCCCTTCTGCCATTTTTATATCAAGTACTTGACCTTCGCACACATCTACACATGCTTTTGCCAGCCTTACCACCAAAAGGCTGGATGTGTTTTTGTCTTTTACATTGTCTATCGATATTGTCTCAAATGCCTTTGAAAACAAAACGTCCCCAGCCAAAATGGCAAGCGGCATGCCAAATTTAGTGTGAACAGTTGGAACGCCATGGCGCATCTCATCATTATCCATTATATCATCATGAACTAAGGTGAAATTGTGTATCATTTCTATTGCTGCCCCCGCAGGTAGGGTATCTTTGATGGTACCACCAAGCATCTGGCAGCTCTTGATCACTAAATATGGTCGAAGGCGCTTTCCGCCATTTACTATTAGATGTGCAGCTGCAGAATACAGTTCGTTTGGTTTTCCATCAAGTCTTGCGCTCAAATACTTGTTTACAGCCTTTGCATTTTTTGGCAGAGTAGATGTCAATTGGCAAGTCTCCAGTTATTTGTTGGAAAGTGATAGTTTAGTGATTTTTCAAGCGTCTTTTTGAATTTGGGACTAATCCATTTGTTCAAAACTGAACTGTGCTTTTTCATCATTTCTTTTTCTGATTCTGGCAGCAAATACAACGCAACTATCATCCACGGACAATATATCTGTGGATTTTTTTCCATGTCTGAGTATAGATTCTCACTGCTCAGCCACTTTACTTCACTGATTTCATCCTGGACTAGTTTTGTCTGAAATGATTCTGATACGTGGCCAATCAATGTTCCACAAACTTCGTTTTCCGATCCCACGTCCTTGTATGGAACATGATACTCAAATTTAAACAGATAATCAAGCTTACACGAAGCACCAATTTCTTCTGGGAGTCTTCTTTCCGCTGATGAGACATACGTCTCGGATTTTCTTGGGTGGCTTGCAACTGTTCCGTCCCAGTCCCCCGGCCAAAGCATTTTGGATTGGCTTCTGCGCGTGAGCAATAATTTTCCGTCCTTATCAAATAACAACACTGTAAACGCTCTGTGCAGTTTGCCGTTTGGCAGATGGCACTTTACTTTTTCCTCAAATCCAATTGGATTGTCGTTTTCGTCAACTAGGATCAAAAATTCTTCTGTCATCATGTGCCTCTAAATATAGTTCCTTCAAACTTGCCTTTTGTGGCATTAGTGATTCTCTCTGGCTTGTTTCCGTTTACAAAAAAGACGTCTAGCCCCATCTTTGAAATTCTTGTTGCCTCCTCCACCTTTCGTTTCATGCCACCTGTGACATCCATTGGAATGACTTCTATTGAAACTTGATCTCCGTCCATTTCATGGATTAGTTTTTTTGTCTTAAAATCAGAGTACAGTCCGTCAACATTAAGCACAAAGATGGATAGTCTTGGACGCAAAATCTTTGCTAGGATGCTCATTATTTTATCGCCTGACAAAATGTATGATTTTTTTGCGCCATACCAGAGTGCATCACCGTATGACACCGGAATTAATCCTGACTGGGTAATTTTTGCAATCTCCTTGACTTTTTTTGTGATTGGCTTGTTTCCCGACATGAAGTCAGTTGGCGGAAGACAGTATGGATTCAGCTTATTTTTGATTAGCGAGTCCAAAATAATTTTGTCAAGCTGAATCATCGAGTTTTTTACTATTGATACCCCATGGGGAGAATATTTGTCAGGCTTTGTATGCATGTCGTATTTTACAGACCAGTAGTGACCGAACGAGCCTCCACCGTGAATCAGTATTGTGGGTTCGTTGATTTTTTTTAGCTGTTTTGATATCTTGTCTATGGTTCCAATTCTTGGAGAAAGAGGTTTTTCCTTGTTTGTGATAATGGAACCCCCAAGCTTGATGAGAATCATATTTTTCATCGAAATTTAGTCAGTTAAAAAGTATCGGGGATCAGACAACACAATTTTTGTAATCTGTACTGTCACTCGAAAATCTTCCTCAAATTTTATGCGTAAACAAATGTAGATGCCAACTTTATCTACACAAATATCTGCGGAACTTCAAACTGTGACATAATATACAAATGCGTGCAAAATGTTAGTTTTGGATTTGATGAAAAAAGTATTGACTAATCAGATTTACTTGTTGTAGACTGTATCATGATGTTGAATATTATTTCGTGACACATACTTCTAATTCCAAAGTTGCTCTGGTGACCTACGGAAATTGCTGAATTTGTAAATATGTTTTAGGGAAATGGAGGATCAGATCCTCAAAAGTCAGGGATTTAGTAATTACCTATACGACGTTAAGTTTTCCAAAACAGTAACAATAGATGCGTAAATCTTAAATCATATCACAAAACGATCGTTTCAATGAAG
>JAHEXS010000072.1 GCA_023252015.1 Candidatus Nitrosotenuis sp.
AAAACAGAACTAGGTGAAACCATCTCTACAGGCATTCCTGTCAAGGTTGACGAAAAAACCGAATACTTTGCCTTAATCGTGACTAATACTGAATCAATATATTCAGATGCAGAATCCACACTTCAAACAAATAGGCTGGTATTGATTAGCCTTGCCGCAGCACTAGTAGTGGGAATAATCCTGTTTGCGTTTAGTAGAGACAAACTTTTCAAAAAGGAGGCAGAAATTATCCAAATTAAAAAAGATCTGGAAATTACAGAATACAAATCAAAGTCAGACAAACTTGCAGCGATAGGAGAACTTGCAGCGAGAATAGCACACGATCTGAGGAATCCCCTTTCTGTGATCATGGTAACTTCGGAAATACTGCAAATGCAAAACAAGGATCTATCTGAAAAGGAAAAAGAAACATTTGAGAAACAAAAAAATGCCATTGACAGAATGTCTCATCAAATTGCTGAAGTACTGGACTTTGTAAGAAGCAAGCCAGTAACAAAACAGCCTGTCGAGTTTTCAAAAATAATTACTAGTGTTCTTAGCAACATACTAGTTCCAAAACGTGTTAAGATTATCAAACCCGACAAAGATCCTGTCTTAAAATGTGATCCTGTACAAATTGAAGTTGTTATTGCTAATTTACTGCGAAATGCAATTGACGCGGTTGAAAATGACGGAATCATATCGATAAAATTATCTGAGGATCAAAATTATCACATCATTTCCATCGAAGACACCGGACCTGGAATACCAGAAGAAAATCTACAAAAAATTTTTGAACCGCTATTTACAACAAAACAAAAGGGAACTGGTCTTGGACTTGCAAGTTGTAAAAATATTGTAGAGCAGCACAATGGTACAATAATTACTGAAAATAACCCCACCGCTTTTACTATAAAACTTCCAAAAAATAACTAGTTACACTATTAATATTGCAAATTATATAAAATTAACAATGGATCAAGTTTTGAAGCTAAAGCATACTATTGACGCTTTATTTGGAAATGGAGTTTCAAAATACTTGCCAAAAGAAATTGAAATTACATTTTCTAAAAAGACTGGAAGAATTAAGGAAGTTTATCACGATAAGAGATTATTATGCACACTAAGAATCGATGGAGGTCTTGCAATAACTTCGTATTTTGCGCAGATATTGATGAAAAGCAAAAAATTTCACCAAAACTGTATCGAAATAGATGAAGACTCAAAACCCTTTGTTCAGGATGGAAAATCTGTTTTCTGCAAACATGTTGTCTTGGCTGGGAAAAATATCATGATAGGTGCGGATGTTCCAGTACTATACCAAGACAACGTAATTGCAGTGGGACGCGCAATTGTAAATTCAGAAATGATGATGACTCTGAAAAGAGGAGTTGCGATCAAAGTTCGCGATAGTTTAAAATCTAGTTTGGGGGAAAAGGCATCATGATGCGAGGTGGAGGCAATCGTGAAATGCGAAGGATGATGGACAAAATGGGCCTAGACATGAAAGAACTCTCAAATGTACAAGAAGTCATCATAAAAACTGATAAAAAAGAAATCATAATTTCCAAACCTTCTGTTACCGAGATGAAGGCCAAGGACAATTCCATTTTTCAAGTCATAGCGACAAGTTATGAGGAAAAAGAACTAGAGGTTCCAGTATTCTCAGAAGAAGACATTATGCTTGTATGCCAGCAAGCAAACGTCGCACCAGAGGCCGCAACAAACGCGCTAGTTGAAACAAAGGGCGATCTTGCAAGGGCAATCCTGCTTTTGAGTACGAAATGAATAATTTAATTAACGGGTCCAAAGGGTTTGTAGCTATATGAAAGAAGCCGCACAAACCACAATTGCAGACTCTAAAGTAAGCAAGATAATCAAGTCATTATCTGAGCTTGAGAATAACATTGATTCCTTAAATGAAAAGGTAGCAGATATCAAGAAAACACTATCTTCCAAAACACAAACCGAGCTTGAATCGCTAAAATCCCAAGTAACTCAAATGGCAATTAAAGAGGCCGAATCCATAATCTCGGAAACCAAGGCAAAAGCAGAACAACAATCAAAAAAGATTGCCGCAGAAGGTGAAGCAAAACTAGCAAAGCTCAAAAACACAGTTGAATCCAAGTCTAATGAGGCAGTAGACAGCGTGGTTTCAATCATTCTAAAACCTTAAATCCAAAAGATTACTCTGTATAGGTATCAGCGCATTAGAAAACTATCGTATCGGCGTTGCTACCACCTATGGCAAATCCTACTTTCAATTTGTAAAAACACTCAAAACCTTAAACGTAAAATACGATTCTCTACTTCCAGACGAGGTTGAAAACTATTCGGGAAATCTTATATTTACAACAGCCGAAGAATCACCAAAATTTGCAAGTCAACCTATACTGTATGAGGAAATTCTAAAAGAAGATCCTACTGTAATCCAGGGAATAATAATTGAAATGCTAGATTCTGGACTAAATGATCCTGAACTTGTAATTGGAATTGATCCTGGGCAACGAATAGGTCTTTCGGTTCTGTATCTTGGCAAAGAAATTGAAAGAGGACTGTATAACTCACCAGATGATCTTGCAAACCACGTCGCAAAAATTCTCGGAGGATTGAAGGCTGAGCGAAAAATAATCAAAATAGGAAATGGTAACATGCAAGTCACAAAACAAATTACAACTCTTCTCAACCTGAGATTCTGCTCTCACTTTGAACTGGAACTGGTTGATGAGCGCAAAACCACAAGAAAAATCAAAAACTACAACAAGCGTGGAGAGCGCGATATGATGTCAGCAAAATTCATCACACAAAGAGAAGGATACAGACGTTTTGTTTTGCCGCTTTCAAGAACTGGCTGATTTTTACTAAAAATTAATTTCAAAAATGCAGAAATCCCATGCGTAAACTGCTAAAATATCGTGCGTAAAAAAATCGTTAGATATTTATATAACTTGACGATTTTTTGTCAAATTGATCAGGCTAATTGCCAAGATCAATTATAATTTTTATATAATTTCTCCATAAATTATATGAAAATTAGGGATCCATCCTTAAATATTTACGATTCCCATAATATATTACAAGTGAATAAAATATGACATGTAAAGGAATCTGCTCTAGATACAAGGCACAAAAGCCAGTAGGAACTGGACGTTATGCTTCCGGACAGAGACGATGTCAAATTTGTGAAATCTTCATCAAATGGGAAGGCCTTTGGTGCCCATGCTGCGGTTACAGACTGAGAACAAAACCACGAAATCTCAAGTACAAAGCCAAACTGCGTGCCAGAGTAGAAGCCGAAGCCCAAGAAGCAATAGCAATACAACCAACTGAGGTAATAGAGGTAGCAACAACAAAAGTAAAAAGAACAAGAAAAGCCAAAACCGCAGTCAAAGTTGAAGCTAATGCTCAAGAAGCGATAGCAATACAACCAACTGAGGTAATAGAGGTAGCAACAACAAAAGTAAAAAGAACAAGAAAAGCCAAAACCGCAGTCAAAGTTGAAGCTAATGCTCAAGAAGCGATAACAATAAAGGCATAGTTCTCTATTCAGGCAAGTAATGTCGAGTTCTGACTACAGTAAAATAACTGTAGAAACAGAAAATCGGAAATTCGATGTCAAAATTGAAAAGTACGACAACGGTTTTTTTATTTCTATTACTGAAGGCGTCAATAAGCTTGGCGCAATGATGATATCGGTAGGAACAAATCCATCACCTAGCACATCAATAATAATTCCTACAAGGACGGACGCCGTTTTTCTAAAACTGATTTCCCAAAAACTAGCCGCATATGTAAAAGGAATTTGCATTGTTTCATTGTTTACACAAAAGGAACTTGGTTCAAATGTAGGTAAAGTTCTAATTGAGAAAATTACTGAGGTAATTCGAGAATGACTGATATCCGTACTTTCATTGAGCAAATAAAAAAAACGGGGCAACTATCGGTTATAAAAAAGAAGGTCTCTACAAAATATGAAATTGCTGCAGTTACGGCAAAGGTAGATGGGGCAAATGCAGTTCTCTTTGAAAACATTAAGGAAAGCAAACTACGTCTTATCGCAAACTTGGTTGGCACAAGGGCGAGATTTGCAAGTGCTGTATCTGCAACTGAATCGACAATTCATACCAAAGTAATATCTGCAATAGAGAATGCAAAAAAACCAAAAATCATTCAAAATGGAAAATTCCTAGAAAATTCTTCAAAGGACTTGTCAATTCTCCCAATAGTGACTCACTTTGACAAGGAATCAGGACCATTTATCACATCATCAATAATTTACACGTTAAATCAGGAAAAAAAGGCACAAAATTCGTCATTTCACAGATTAATGCCATTAGATAAGACTCATTTTTCCATACGAATGGTGGAAGGAAGGCATCTTCATAGAACATTCATGTATGCAAAGGAACACGGAGAGGACCTCAAAGTGGCAATAACGGTTGGTGTTCATCCCGCTGTATCAATTGCAGGAGCATATCAGGCAGAATGGGGCGAAGACGAATTAGAGATAGCAAACTCGCTTTTGGCAGGAAAACTTACTCTCACAAAACTGTCATACTCCGGCATGAAGGTGCCATCAGGTGCAGAGATTGTACTGGAAGGAAGAATACTCCCAGATAGGACACACAAAGAATGGATGGTTGAGATGCTTCGAACCCATGATTTTGCAAGAAAACAACCTGTCTTTGAGCTTGAAAAGCTGTACTATAGAAATAATGCAATTTTCCACGATGTTCTGGCAGGATATTCTGAGCACAGACTACTAATGGGAATGCCAATTGAGGCAAAGCTTAACCGCGATGTCAAAAAGACAGTACCACAAACAAAACAAGTGGTCATGACAAACGGCGGATGTAACTGGCTGCATGCAGTGGTGCAGATCTCAAAAAAGAAAGATACTGATGCAAAAAAAGCAATTGAAAACACATTTGCAGCTCATCGCTCACTCAAGATGGTAACAATAGTGGATGAAGACATCGACCCATCCGATCCAGTTCAGGTAGAATATGCGATGGCAACTAGATTTCAGGCAGATAAAGACTTGACAATAATTGAAAAGGTCAGAGGTTCCAGTCTTGATCCGTCAAGTGATCAAAAGAATCTGCTTACTGCAAAGCTTGGGATTGATGCAACAAGACCTATGTCAAAACGACCAGAGGGATTTGAAATAGCAAAGATTCCAAGAGAAAATAAAATCTCACTTAAAGATTATTTGTGATACTTTTAGGCAAATTTTAAAGCTGGATATTCAAGCTTTGAATTTTTTTAATGATTTCGTCATGGTTTGATTCTACATCTATTGAGAAAATAAGCAGTCCGTCATCTAGGAAGAGCGTTATTAATTTTACATTTTCTTTGGCAGTTATCATCCAATTTGTTTTACCTAGCGGCCCATCAAACATTTCTTCCATGCTTGCCTTGACTGATGCGTAATAATGTGCCAAATTCCCAAGCTCAGCATCAAGAAGTGGCTTCTTATCCCGATGTCTTGCAAACGCGATAAGCTTTCTATTTTTGATCCTTCCAACAAATCGTATTGAATCATCTATTGCCAAGACTTTATTGCAGGCATCAAGCGGAGTAATCTGCCTACTCATAGGAATTACTCCAGAAAATGTCTTCATTTGATATCATTGCCAATTTTCTCAAGTGAGTTTTTTGTCTACTTTTTAAAAGCCTTTTGACATTTGAAGAATAATAATTATTCCTAGGCTGATAATCTACTTATGTATTTAATTGCTAAATCAAACGCTCTGATTTGTTTGGCGTCGATAAAAAATTTCTTCAGAAATTTAGGACCTGGGGTTGTAACAGGTGCATCAGATGATGATCCGTCAGGCATAGCAACATATTCTCAGGCAGGCGCTCAATTTGGATTTGGCTTTCTCTGGCTTGCATTATTCCAGTATCCAATGATGACTGCAATTCAGGAAATGTGTGCACGAATTGGACTTGTTACTGGTGCAGGTCTTGGTAATGCAGTAAGAAAGCAATTCTCAAGAAAAGTAGTTTTTCCAATAACAACCCTTCTCTTGGTTGCAAACACAATAAACATTGGTGTAGATATTGGCG
>JAHEXS010000073.1 GCA_023252015.1 Candidatus Nitrosotenuis sp.
ACCCATTTTGATAGCAACTCTGGACCTCTTACCGAAACAAAGTTTGCCTCGCTTTCAGTAGCTACTGCCTTTGCAAGCAATGTCTTGCCTACCCCGCTTACTCCGTGAAGCAAAATTCCACGCGGCATTTTGTGACCTAGTCTTTCATACAGTGCTGGATACTTCATTGGCCACTCTACTGCCTCTTGGAGCTGCTGTTTTACCTCCTTTAGTCCTCCAATGTCATCCCACTTGACATCCGGATTTTCTATGAACACTTCCCGCATTCCTGATGGTGTAACTTCGATCAGTGCCTTTTGGAAATCTTCATTGTTTACTATTAGCTTGTCCAGCGTTTCTGGAGGAACTTTCTCGTCTTCCAAATTTAGTTCAGGAAGCAATCTTCTTAGGCACTTCATTGCTGCTTCCTTGCACAAGTATTCCAAGTCTGCTCCAACATAGCCGTGGCTTACTGAAGCAATCTTGTCTACATCAACATAATTCAAATCATTTTCTTCTGTAACTAGTGGCATGTTTCTGGTATGAATATTTAGAATGTCTTTTCTTCCCTTCTTATCTGGTACTTTGATCTCAATTTCCCTGTCAAATCTTCCAGGCCTTCTTAGTGCAGGATCAATTGCATTTGGTCTGTTTGTTGCAGCAATGACAATTACCTTGCCCCTTGCTTCAAGACCATCCATGAGTGAAAGCATTTGTGAAACTACTCTTCGTTCTACCTCTCCTGTGACCTCTTCTCTTTTTGGAGCAATCGAATCAATTTCATCTACGAAAATTATTGACGGTGCCTTCTCTCTTGCCTCTTTGAAAATCTCTCTTAATCTTGCCTCGCTTTCACCGTAAAACTTGCTCATTATTTCTGGACCTGATATGCTGATAAAGTGAGCATTACTTTCATTGGCTACTGCCTTTGCAAGCAATGTCTTGCCTGTACCTGGAGGGCCGTACAAGAGGACTCCCTTCGGTGCCTCAACTCCAAGTTTTTCGAAAATCTCAGGATGTCTTAACGGTAACTCAATCATCTCTCGTACTTTTTTAATTTCATCGGTAAGGCCGCCAATGTCCTCATAAGTTACTTGAGGTACGCCTCTTAGCGTTTCACCTTTTTCTGCAATATGGAAAACAGTTTTTTGTGTAACAAGGACTGCGTCTGCTGCCGGAGTAACGCCAATTACTTGAAATGTTAAACGACCGCCAAAATATGGAACCATTACATTGTCGCCTTTAATCAGGGGTACACTTTCCAAGGCATCTGCAAGGTAGCGTTCGTCTATTGGTGGAATTGCCTCTAGTGGAGCAACTACTACTTTTTCTGCAGCAACTGCCTTGATTTTTCTTACGGTTATCGTGTCGCCAATTGCTATTCCTGCATTATTTCTGCCAAGACCGTCAATTCTGATTATCCCCTTACCCTCGTCTGATGGGTACAGTGGAAGACATTTTGCAACCGTTCTTCGCTTACCCTTGATCTCAATTACATCTCCTGTTGATGCATTTAGCGTATCCATGGAATCATAATCAATTCTGGCCACGCCTCGACCAACATCTCTGGTATATGCCTCTAAAACTTTGAGAGAAAGGGCGCTTTGACTCATAGCATTAAAACCGAAGCGTATTTTTTATATCTTTGTCGTATCATGGGTCCACCAAAACAAAGCTTAAAATCATAATGCCTAGGAACCAACGAAATGGGTAAGCGACCACTAGTTAGGAGACGCGGACGGGGAGGCATGCAGTTTAGGGCATCCGTCACTGGTAAGCTTGCACCGGCAAAATACCCAAGCTTCGATCTGGCCGAAGATCGCAGAGGAGAGGTAATTGATTTGGTTCATGAAAGGGGCAGGGATGCACCTTTGGCCAAAGTCAGATTTGAAAATGGTTCTGTTTCTATGATTCCGGCGGTTTTGGGAACCAAAATAGGTTCAACTATTAGATTTTCACTTAATGCAGAAATTGTAAACGGTAACGTGATTAGCATACAAAACATTCCTGACGGTACTATAGTGTGCAATGTCGAAAAGCACTATGGGGATGGAGGCGCTATTGCAAAAACTGCAGGAAACTCTGCTACCGTATTTTCGCACACCACAGATGGAGTAATGTTAAAACTTCCTTCAGGTAATTTTGTCGTTCTAAATCCAAAAAATAGGGCCATGATTGGCGTGCTTGCTGGTGGAGGCACATCCGAAAGACCGTTCCTCAACGCAGGCAACAAGTGGCGCAGATATAGATCAAAAGGACGAAAATACCCAATTGTTAGAGGTGTTGCACAAGCAGCCTACGTCCATCCACACGGTGGTGGAAGACACCAACATGTTGGACAAAGCTCGACTGTTGCAAGAGATACGCCGCCTGGAGCTAAAGTGGGTAGCATTGCCGCAAGAAAGACTGGAAGATCTAAGGTAGCAAGAAAGATCAAAATACAGGGAAGAACATAAAAATTCTTTTTTTTCAAACCCTAAAATTGATTAATGCCAAGGCTCGATTCTTTTCAAATGGCAAAGCAGCGACTCCATCTTTTCATTAGCGGTAAGGTACAAGGTGTATTTTTTCGCCAAGCAATGAAAGTTGCTGCAAAAAAGAATCACGTTTTTGGTTGGGTCAAGAATCTAAAGGACAATAGGGTGGAAGCTGTGCTGGAAGGAGAAGACATCAATGTCGGCAATGTTGTGGAATGGTGCCATGCGGGACCAGCAAACGCGCGTGTGGATGACGTTGAAATAATAAATGAAAAACATAAGAACGAATTTACAAAGTTTGATGTTCTTTACTAGCGAATTGTATTGTATGCATCCTGTATCAGTTTCTTAGTTTCAGCCAAGTCATCACCAGTCCTTACTGTGATTGTTTTTTGTGGCTCCTTTCTATCGCGTTGAATCTTTATGATTATCTCTTCCAGTCCTGGCTCCAGGTCTGCAAACCATCTAAAAGATAACGACTTGCCAAAAACCACTCTGTGAGCACGCACATCTTCTATTACATTATTGCCCAAAGCAATGCAGTATTCTCTGAGGGAGTCAAAGGTAGGCAATATGGATGGCTTGATTTGAGTCTTGAAGATTTCATACGTTCTTTTTTGTCCCTGGAAAAACCCATCCATAAGCCATAATGTGAAACGAACTATATAATTTGAAATAAGTGGTAGTAGACCCGCCAGTTCCAGTCTAGACAGATAGTCCCATCTCAAGACGCACAAGATCCGCCACGTTGACGAAGTAGCGTGGGTACTTTGCCTTAGGATTGCTCCCTCCCGGACCTCATCCATTTCGGCAATTCGATCTTGGGAACTATCCCTTCGGACAGTCCCAGGCCTGCATCCACCCGCTTCGGCGTGATTTCATTTCAGTACATCAAGCAGGATTTATCCACCTAGAGATTTATCCAGCAGTTACTGACCTCTGCATAGAGCCGGTTTCAGAATAGGGCACGGCTAGCACCCCGATCCTACCTACTACCACATGTCATTAGAACCCAATGTTATATTTGCATTAGGTTAATCCTTGAGATTAACAATCATCTTACACACAGAACAAATCTTGCCTGTACACTCGTTTCCACAGTTGAGGCATGATGTCTTTTGCTTGTAATTGGAATCGCCCACAATCTGTGAAAGTTTTAGAACCGACTTGTACATGTTGTTTTTTATGCCGCTGTGAGCGTTTTCCAGCTTATTGAGAAATTCCCGAATCTCCGTTCGTATTCCCTCGTTCATGTGAGGACACGGCTCTGTTTGGAAAGGAAGATTGTTTGTAAATGCATAAAACACAATTTCGGATTCGTAAATTTCACAAAATGGCTTTATTTTTCGAATTGAATTATCCGAAGTATCTGGATCCATCCACCCAATTTTGTTAGTGTCTCCAGATAGAGTATTTATGATAAATGTCTGCAATGTGTCATCCAGGTTGTGACCCGTTGCTATTGCATTTGCACCGGTGTCTCTTGTTGCATGATCCATTGCCCTTCTTCTGAATGTGCCACAAATGGTGCATGATGACATTTTTTCCTCATCTCGTAGTTTTAGTGATTCATCAAGCGTAAGATCAAACAAATCTTTGTATGTGTACACCGAGTGACTCACTCCTAGGTCTTTGCAGAACTTTCTTACAATTTCTAGGGCCTCTTCTCTATACCCTGGAATCCCCTCATCAATCGTTATGGCGTGAATTCTAAAATTGTGGTTTTTTGCCATTTTTGATAACACGTGTAGTAACGCAAGTGAGTCCTTTCCTCCTGATACTGCAACACACACAAGCTCGCCGTTTTGTATCATGTTGTATTTTGAGATTGTTTTTGCAACCTTTCTTAGAATGGAGTTTGAAAAACACTCTGAGCAAAGATTTTCACCAGAATATTTTCTGGAATAAACTGCGGTGTTTTCACATCTGTCACATTTCACAGTTTTAGTTTTGATAACCTAAATTTAACGATAAGCAAACTAGATGGTAAACCAGCCTGATTTTATATATGACAAAGCAATGTTGAGGCCAAACAATGCAAACGTGAACGCATAGATTGCCCACATTGTCCTGTTTACCACTAAATCCGACAATTTTTTGTCTATGATACTATGGATGAATTTTCCGCCATCCAATATTGGAAGGGGAAGCATGTTTATGATTCCAATGAAAAATGAAATCATCCACAACCATAATAAAAACATGGAAATCTCTGGGTTTTTCCATTCAATGAAGTGGTATACTGGTTTGTAGGCAAATGTGTTATCACGTATTATTCCAATTAGTCCCTTTTTTGGATCATCTGGAGATGAAGATATCACTATCTGGAATTGCATTTGTTTTCCATCTCTAGATGCAGTAACAATAGCAGTGTCACCTGGTTCCAGTTTGACTTTGGTAAAATCAAATGGCGTAACTATCGGAGTATCGTTAATTGCAGTGATGATGTCATTTGCCTTAAGTCCTGCCTTTTCTGCACCGGTTCCAGGCATTATGGATAACACTGCAACACCTTGTGGTGAATCATAAAACGCACCTCTGATTGGCTCCGGCACTATGATTGCAAAAAGTGGATTTGTGAGCAAGACGGCACCCAATGCCAAAGCAAAAATTACATTTGCCGTTGCGCCTGCACCTATTACTCTCAGCTTTGATATTTTTTTTGCCTTGTTAAACTCCTCATCATCCGGCTCGACAAAGCCTGCAAACATTGCAATAAAAATAGCAAAACCTCCTGTTTTGATTTTGATTTTTTCTAGCGTAGCTACAATTCCATGTGCACCTTCATGAACTACAAGGACGATTGGTATTGAAAGGAGAAAATACAATATTGACGGGGCCGATGTCAGGGTTACTCCAGGTATCAGTACAGTAAGCTGGGAAAACTCTGCAGGCCTGCTAAAGAACTTTGCAATGTTATCTAGGAGAAACCAAAAGGCAAATCCCATCATGATAAAGCCGGCAATAACGCTAACATCTGCAAATACGCGAACCCCTCTTCTTGTCCTGCCTAACACCCTGGTTAGAACCGCCTGAATTTGGGCGTTTTTGTAGGTCAAACTGTATGGCTTCATCTCAAAGCCGTGTTTTTCCAACTTTAGACCCTTAGCTGTAAGAAATATTGCTACCCATGCTATTAGAACATAAATTATAGCGTTTTGCGACAGAAAATCAAAATTCAAATTAATTGCTACTTTTTTTAATCACGGACATTTATCGTTTGCTATGGAAAAACCAATAATGCTAGTCTCCACATACCCAAACAAAAAATCAATATCTAAAATTGCAAACAAGCTAGTGCAGGAAAAACTTGTAGCATGCGTAAACATGACAAAAATCTCTTCAGTTTATAGCTGGAAAGGAAGAATCGAAAATGCGGACGAGTTTTTGGCAATTTTTAAAACAACACAAAAGAACAAAGCCAAAGTAAAAAATGAAATCAAAGTCACACATCCATACAAAGTGCCAGAAATAGCTGAAATACAAATCAATTCGATAAACAAGCCATATCTTGATTGGATGATTGATTCTACTTAGGATTCCAAAG
>JAHEXS010000074.1 GCA_023252015.1 Candidatus Nitrosotenuis sp.
CAGATATGAAATCCTCCATTTCAGACTGGATGGTTTTTTGATCAATTTTGTCCTTTAGTACAACAAACAGCGCGATTGCATCTCCAGTTATTTTATCTGGAATTGAGATTGCCGCAGCATCTGCAATTTTTTTATGCGTTATCGCTATTTGTTCGATTTCAACAGTACTTAGTCTGTGCCCTGAAACATTGATGACATCGTCTACTCTGCCATACATATACCACAGCCCATCGTCATCGACCATTACGTAATCCCCATGAAACCACACATCCTTGTACTGACTCCAGTAGCTTTGGATGTATCTTTCAGAGTCGTTGAGTAAACCCCTTGTCATGGTTGGCCATGGAGATTTTACCACCAAAAATCCTTTTTTGTTTCGAACTGATTTCTGGTTTTCATCAATTGCATCAAGATCAAATCCAGGACACGGTATGCCGACTGTAGTTGGTTTTAATTTCATTCCTGGAAATACAGAAAGCATGGCACCTCCAATTTCTGTTCCGCCTGCCAAATTCACGATTGGAATTTTCTTGTTTCCAATTTTTTCATAGAGCCACCACCATGACTCTTCGTCAATTGGCTCACCGGTTGTCGGAATTATTCTGATTTTGTCTAGATTGAATTGTTTTCTTGGCTCTACTCCATGTTTTCTAAACAATCGTACCGCTGTAGGGGACGTTCCAAAAATTGTCACTTCGTATTTCTCAAGCATCTTCCATAGTTTATCAGGACCTGGCCAATCAATTGCGCCGTCGTAAATTATAGCCGTTGCTCCAATTTCCAAAAGGCCATAGACGTTCCAAGTTTGACCCGTAATCCAGCCAATGTCTGCAGCCCAAAACAAAATGTCATCTTGTTGCAGGTCTATCAGATATGATGCCTGGTGACCCGCATACACTGAAAAACCGCCGTGGGTATGAATTACGCCCTTTGGCCTGCCTGTCGTGCCCGAAGTATACAAAATAAACAATGGATCCTCAGAGTTCATGGACTCTGTTTTGTATGAATCGGGCTGATCCTCTACTAGTGTGGCATAGTCTAGAACTGAGTCTGAAAAGTCATACCTGTCTATTCTTTTGTATGGTACTACGATTAATTTTTCAATTTTTGTATCCTGTATGGATTCTGGCAGTGTCCTCTTTTGCGATACTGGGTTTCCTTTTCTTGTAAACCCATCTGAAACAAAAAGAACTTTGGCGTTGCAATCTTGGAGTCTGATTTTTAGTGATTCTGTACTGTATCCAGAAAAAATCACAGTCTGGACTGCACCAATTTTTGCACATGCGAGCATTGCAACTATTGCTTCAAAAATCATCGGCATGTATATTGCGACAACGTCTCCTTTTTCAACATCTAGTGATTTTAGTGCGTTTGAAAGCTTGCTTACCTGAATTTCAAGATGTGAATACGTAATTACTTTTTCTGTACCGTCTTCTGATACAAAACAATATGCAATTTTGTTTGGTGTTTTTTCTGCAAATTTCTCGACAGTTGAATTTATGATGTTTATCTTTCCGTCGGTAAACCATTTGGACCATGGCTTGCCGTTTGAAAAATCAGAAACAACTGTGTATTTTTTATCCCAAACTATTCCAATGTCTTCATTTACTGCGTTCCAGAACCAGTCCAAGTCATCCTTTGATTTTTTAACGAGATCTAAAAGCGACGATATGTTGTGCTTTTTCATAAATCTGAAAATGTTCGACTTTTCGGTCTGTTCCTTTGTTGGTTTGAAAGTAAAATTGCTCAAGTGACTCTTCTCAAAACCTGTTTGGCTTAAATGGATTATGATATGTTCATACCAAGCCGCCTTGCACACGAAATTGCCGCCTTTCCGTCATCTTCAGAGATACCTGCCTGTCTAAATTTTCTAGTCCACTCGGTATCTGTCCTACGGGTATTTTCAAAATAATACTCTCTTAGAGCATTAGCTACTTTGGTATTGATTTCGTGCCTAATCTCAGCAGAATCTGCACCAATTAGCCATGAAAATTCAGGCAAATTTGACATTATCTTGACAATTTCTACCTCGTCTGGCTCTAGAATAGAATCCATCTATGTAGAAATTTTTTCTTTGAGAATCCTTAGCGTCAAGGCGGGATCTGCAGTTCCCTTTGTCTTTTGCATTACCTTTCCTACCAAATAGTTGATTGCCTGGGAATTTTCCTTTGCCTGTTGCACCGCAGTTGGCTCTTGAGAAAGTATTTCGGTTATTATTTTTGCAAGTTCACCTTCATCGGATATTTTTGCAAGACCCGTCTGTGAAACAATCTCGGATACGGATTTTCCAGTCTTTACTATTTTCTGTAGCGCATTTTTTGCTGAACTGCGAGTCACCTTACCATTGTTTATTATTTCAATTAAATCCGAAAGATGTTTTGGCCTTAGCTTGCTTTGTTCTCTTTTTTCGCGGGTGTCTACTAGGCCCATCAGATCTGTTGTTATCATATTTGCAATTTCTTTTGCGTTGGATTCAGTGTGTGCCTGCTCAAAGAGGTCAGAGTAATACTTGTCTGATGACAGCACGTCTGCCACCTGTGTGGGTATGCCATACTTGGTAATGTATCGCTCTTTTTTTGAACTAATGCTTTCCGGCATACTATTTTTCCATTTTTCCATGGATTGCGAATCAAGAATGACCCACGGTATGTCTCCCTCAAGAATGTACCTATAGTCTTCATCTTCTTCTTTTGATCTTGATGAAATGGTGATCTTTCGCTTGTCATCCCAATGTCGCGTCTCTTGTGCAACTGGTATTCCTCGTTTTGCAAGGCTTTGCTGTCTTGTCAACTCAAAGTGAATTGCTTTTTCCAAATCGTGGAACGAGCCAATGTTTTTGACTTCAACACGCAGCCCACCTTCGATTGATACGTTTACATCTGCACGCATTGCGCCCTCAAGTGTTGGGTCGGAAACCCCCAGGTTTTCAAGCAAGTCTGATAAAATATTTAGAAATATTCTGACTTGTCGCGGATTGTCCAAATCCGGCTCAGTCACAATTTCAACTAACGGTGTGCCTGCACGGTTATAATCCACAAGCGTAATCTGTGTTCGCTCAGACGCACCCTCGTAAATTAGCCTTCCTGGGTCTTCTTCAAGCTGGATTCTTCGTATTCGGATGTCTTTTCCCTCAATTGAGACATTTCCCTGCTCGCCAATACTTGTTGGACCATACATGTTAAGCTGAGTGATCTGAAAGTTTTTTGGTGAATCTGGATAAAAGTAATTTTTTCTAAAAAAGCCAAGCCTTTGCGGAGTCTTGCAGTTGAGTGCCATTGCAATCATAGTTGCCTTTTCAACTGCCTTTCGGTTTAGTTTTGGCAAAGAACCCGGAAGCCCAATACATACTGGGCAAAGGTTAGTGTTTGGCTCAAATTCCCTGTAGTTTGCCTTGCACGAGCAAAACAACTTGCTTTGAAGATTTGTCAGCTGGCAGTGAATTTCTAGCCCTATCATAATGGCGCACCCGGGAGATTTGTTGTTTCCTGTAACGCGTATGCTGCCTGTAAAAGTTGTTTTTCCTGTAACGAATCTGCATGAATTTGTATTCCAATTGGCAGACCGTTGTGAATTTCAAACGGTACTGATATTGCGGGAACTCCGGTTAGATTTGCAGTAACGGTATTGATGTCTGCCATGTACATTGCAAGCGGATCATCAATTTTTTCTCCAAACTTGAATGGCAGTATTGGGACTGTTGGAGAAATTAGAAAATCAAATTTTTTGAATGCTTCTAGAACTTGTCTTTTTAGCTTGTTTTTTACTTTTAGTGCTTTTAGCAGATACTTGCCTGCAAATCCCGCAGATGGGACAAATCCGCCTAGGATCATTCTTCGTGTTACCTCTGGACCAAAGTTTTTTCTTGCCTTTGATATGTATGATTTGAACTCATATCCTTCCAAATCCATCGGATATCCGTATCTTAGGTTGTCATATCGTGAGAGGTTACTTCCAGCCTCGGCAGTAGTTAGGACGTAATATGTTGCAACAGTGAACTCTACCATGTCTAGTGACACTTCCTCGATTTTTGCTCCCAATTTTTCAAACGAATTCACTGCTCGCCAAAATGCAGATTCGACGTTTTCGTCCAGTCCTGCACCTTTGCTCATTTCTTTTATGACGCCAATCTTTTTGCCCTGTATTCCTGAACCTATTTCTGCAAGATAGTCTTGGTTCTTACTGTCTACTGTGGTGTTGTCATTTACATCCCTTCCTGAAATGTAGTTTAGGAGCAGTGCGGCGTCTTCTACTTTTCTTGTAATTGGGCCAATTTGCTCTATGCTGTTTGCGTATGACACTAACCCATATCTGGACACAAGGCCGTATGTTGGCTTGAGGCCTACTAATGAACAAAAGCTTGCAGGATTTCTAACAGACCCACCGGTATCGGAACCAAGCGATGCTATGCATTCTAATGCGGAAACGGACACTGCGCTTCCGCCAGACGAACCTCCTGGGACGTAATCCGTATTCCACGGGTTTTTGCTTGGGCCGAACGCTGAAAATTCTGTCGCGACTCCCATTGCAAATTCGTCAAGGTTTACCTTTCCAATTAGTATGGCGTCTTGCGACTTTAGTTTTGATACAACCGTTGCGTCATATGGAGAGACATAATCCTGTAACATCTTTGAGGCACACGTTGTTTTTCCGTCTTTGATTGATATGTTGTCCTTGATTGATATCGGCATTCCATAAAGTGCGCCAATTTTTTCTTTTAATTTTATTTTCTTATCAATTGCTCTTGCTTGATCAAGAGCCTTTTCATTAATTGAGATGAATGCGTGTAGTTTGCTTTCATGTTTTGATATTTGATCGAGTGTTTTTGCGATAAATTCCTCTGCAGTCGTGTTTCCGTTTTTTACATTGCTGATGTATTCTAGGGCAGAAATTGCAAGACTCAAGTTAATTCATCTTTGGTGCCCTGACAAAAGTTCCCTTGTAGTTTTTGAGATTGGTTATCAGCTTTGATTCAAATGGAATGTATTCGTCTTCTCGAAGTTCGTTTATTGTTACTTCTTGAACTGGAATTTCCTCTGATTCAATATCTACCTTGTCAAGAATATCAAAATAATTCATTATCTTTTGGATTCGCTCAAAATACTCGTCGGTGTTATCAATATCGATTCTCATTAATTTTGCAACATGTTCTATGTCTTCTTTGGTTACCAAATGTATCACCTAAGGCGTAAGCCTGTCTACGTCTCTTGGATAAAATGTAGTGTCTCTTATGTTTTCAGTGCCTGTCAGTGACATTATTAGCCTCTCAAGGCCAATTCCACAGCCAGCATGAGGCGGAATGCCGTAATCAAATGCCTTTAGATGGTACTCAAAGGCATCTGTTTTGAGTCCTTTGTTTTTCATTCTTTCTTCTAGCTCTGAGCGTTTTTCGACTCTGGTACTGCCTGATGATAGCTCCAAGTCTCCAAACATCAAATCAAATGATTCTGAAACTTTTGGGTCTTGCTTGTTGATTTTGACATAAAATGGTTTTGGTCCTGTTGGCCAATCCTTGATAAAGTAAAATCCGTTTAATCCAATTTTTTTAAGGTTTGATGGATATAGATCATCGCCCCACTCTGTCTTTGCTCCGGCCTTTTGCATTTTTTCGACGAGTTCTGTATACGTGTACTGCGGAACGGTGTTTGGTAATTCTGGAACTACAAATTCCGAGTCGGAATTTTCCTTTGCATAATCTTGAACGGTCTTAATTGAAATTTTGATCACTTGTTCAACTCTGCTCATTATATCGGTATAGTCGATGTATGCTTCTTCCATGTCTATTGAGATTGCCTCTGATAGGTGCCTGTTGGTCCTTGATGGTTCTGCTCTAAATATTGGCGCGATTTCAAAGACCTTTTCAAAGCTCATCGTTAGCTGCTCTTTGTACAACTGGGGGGATTGGGCCAAAAACGCCTCCTTATTATAATAAAATATTGGAAACAGTGCTGCACCTCCCTCCGTTGCGGTCGCAATCATTTTTGGCGTGTTGATTTCTAAAAACCC
>JAHEXS010000075.1 GCA_023252015.1 Candidatus Nitrosotenuis sp.
GAAGAAATATGGAAAAAGGCAATCTTTGCAAAAATAAACTCAGCCTCAAAAGTCCAAAGCCGATGGATTGGCCTTTCAGACGATGAGTGGGATAAAGAACTGGATATCATAAAGGAGTTGAGTGTTGAGGAATTTCTTGATTTCATAAAAGCCGAGTTTGGCCTTGCAAGCATGATCAAGCTTGCAACCCACCATCCAAAAATTGCAGTGCGTCAGTTGTTCAATATAGTAAAAAGTGTTACAAAGAAAAGCTAGTTCACGTGGAAAAAGTCAGACACTGTTAAATCATGATATGTTAATTGTGCCACATACGTTCCAGTCAGATATGGCTTGCTTATGATTTGGTTAAAGTATCCAGACGCATTATCTTTTAGTGGGATCTCATCAACGCGGTTTCCTTTTTGATCATAAATGTCCACGTAAACGTCCTCGCTAAACGCAACAGTTTTTTGTATTGCTCCAGAAAGGTACAGCTTTCCGTCTTGAACAGATGCCTCAATTACTGCATTTCGTGCACGTATTGGAAGATATCTTTCAATTAAATTGTGTAATTCAGAAAGTTTTGCCGATGCTGATGAAAAGTCTTTGTTGTGTAACGCAGTCTTAATTTCAGATATTACAGGATCAAACTTGTCGGTGTTTGCCTCGTATCCAGAGGAACCAAAGGTATCAATGAAAGATTGAAGTTCCTCAAATTCCCTTGCCATGTCCATATTTTTCAAATCGCTTGAGTCAAATGTGTTAGCTGATTTTTCTGGTACATCAACAATTTGTGATGCTTGTGCATCTAGCCACTGCAGTGTGACCACATACAATCCAGGTTCAATTGGAGCATACCATTGGGTGAACAAATCACCTTGTTTTGTATTACTGAATTTCAGAGTACTGTGTACATTTGCATCCATGTCATAGACTGTCAGATAGAGAGTATCTCTTGTTCCCATGGATTGCTTATCTAATGCGCCACTCATCACCCAGATTTCTTTTTCAGGATCATATGAAATATCAAAAATTATTTTCTTGTTGCTAAGAGCTAGATTTTCACTAAGAAAATTTCTAAGCTCCTTGATCTTGGCATCGGCGTCGACAAAATCACCATAATCCACAAGATCATACGCGTTATGCTTTAGTTTTTCAAATTTGGCAGAATGTTCCTCAAAGTCAGCGTTATAGAATCGAATTGCAAAATCAGATAGATGTTCTAGTTGTTTTCGGTACTCGATTCGTTTTATCTCATCTACAGTATATCCGACATCTGATCCAAATGGATCATCAGTGTATTTTTTTGATACCTGTTGCCATTCGGTAGATAATTTTCTAACAAGATTATCGGCACCATCCAAATCATTTTTGATTACAAGGTTGCGTACTGTGCTGAGTCGTTCCTTTAGTGAGCCTGTAAAATCAGTGTATCCCGGAAGGAATCGGTTGTGCGCAGTTCCCAATTCGACCAGATTTTCAATTGATTTTGTTCTTTGCAAGATATCTGCGGCACGTATTTTGTATGCATCCTTTGTGTAAGAGTCAAGTTTTGCTTTTACTTGTGATTCATTTGTGCTTGCCCAAGAAAGCAAAACTTCGATTTTATCAATTCGATTTGTGGTTGGATTTCCTTTTTCAAGATCAATTGCGGTGCTTATTGCTTTGAGGGCGGTGTTTATTGTAACAAGGCTCTCATAGTCTGCTTGCAGTTCCGCTTTCGCCTTTAGTTTTTCATAGTCAAATTTCATTACAGATAAAGGATTACGTTTTTCTCTTAGTTCATTTATGGTATTATCAAATTCTGAAACAATGTTGAGAATTTCACTCAAAGAGTTGGCGTTTTTGACATGATCAAGTAAGGATTCAAACGATTGGATTAGTTGTTGATCAGCATCGTTCTTCTTTGAAAACTCAATCGTGCTAGAGATTCTTGATGATATTTCTATCACGTTTTTCATATCCAGTATTTCTTGTTTTATCGATAGGATATCGTCAGAAGATGTAGCGCTTCCAAGACGAGATAACAGATCATTTAGTCTTGGTTCAATTAGCGTTGCAAGTTCAGATTGTTGGTCATTTGACGATACGAACCTGCCTACTCGGTCTAGATTACGCAAAAGAAGCGTCGCGTCGTATAGTTTGTCTACTTTGTCTTTTTGTTCAAGGAATTTTTCCAGGCTTTCTTTTGCCAAGAGTGATTCTCGCATTATATCCCAATCAGTTCTTATCAGACGCGTTAGATTGTCATTGCTCTTGAGGGTTGCATCCAGTGTACGTGCCTTTGTCAGCATATCCACAAGATTGTTTAGTTCTTCAGAATAGATCGGTCCTGTCCCCCTTGCAAAAATAAATCCAAGTTGCTCTTGCAGTTGTCTACTCATAATAGAATTTGATTTTGTCATCAAATTAAGCAAAATTGCGTTTAGTTCCTCATACGTCAGGGATTGTTGTGTAGATATTTTTTGCGGATCAACATTTATGATTTGCACATAAACATCGTTTAGAATTCCAATCGCATTTTTGTTATCACCAATTTGCGAGTAAAACATGGCACCGAATGTCTGCCTATCAATCTTTTTTGCTTCAGTCATATCAAGTGTGTTTGCGTCAACTAGTGTCTTTGTGCTCTCAAGTGCAGATTGTACTGCAGGGCGAAGTTTCGGACTTACATTCAAAGTATCAGATTCATCAAAATACAATGACAGTAGATCAGTGTAGATGTCCCTTAGTTTTGAGACAACATCGTTTGGTGCGGATTTTGTTTGGTTTAGTCTGTTTTCAAATTCCAGAATTTGGTTTTGATCAGTTGTTTTTGTAATCGAATTTATTTTTGATTCAATTAGATTCATTCCCTGATTAGAATAATCGAGTGCGGATTGTTCTTGGAATTTTTCATTTAGTAATTGAAACGCACTTGTTTTTGTAAAATCACCATAGAAAACTTTGACGTGGTAACTTCCAGTTAGGCCACAAATTCTTCCAGACAGAGGAATCGCATCTGTGATAAAATGTCCATTAGAGATTGGTTTTATTTGCTGAATTTGGCAAAGATCACCGTTTGGGTTTGTTATTTGGACTACGACTGAAAGATCAGGTGAAACTTGGGTCACTTGCCCAAATATGAAAATCTTCTCACCTTTTTTGTAATCCCCAAAGGTATCAAGAAGAATGATTGCAGAGGTTTGTCCATGTGCGTATGACGGAATAAGCAGTATTACAGATAGAAACAGCGCAATACCAACCCGTCGCACAAAGATCAGGTGGTCAAAAAAGACTACTTAAGGGTTAGGCAGGATTTGCCCCAGATTATGCAACTAGCACTTGTTTTAAAAATATGCCATTTCCAGCGGCTAAGTTTTGATTGGTTTCTCTAGGTCCAAAGCTAAAGCAAAAGTCATGAACCTGTTCCTTTGTGCGAGTGCCACATTGCACACAAATCATGCCTACGGGCTTTCTACATTCTGCGCAAACGGTGCATTTTGCTAATTCTCCACCACACGCTCTGCATGATTCATCAGGCATCTTTTCTCAATTGAAATTTTGATTATTTTGAATTTAAGACTTGAGTAGAATTCGTTCGTACAAATCATCAGTGTCGTTTTTGCAAGCTGGTTCTAGATTTTCGTATGTATACTATGGTACTAATTATTATAATTCCAAGTATTATTGATACCAGTCCCAAATTTTCTATTTTTTCTGTTTTTGAGGAATTTTTGATTACTGTTTCAGTGTGATTTTGAGAGTCAGCCGACACTGCAAAAATACTTGTTGTGTAGATGTCAGGCTTCAGAACGGAGTTGGATATGGCATATAATTTCAAGTCATTGCCACCAGGTATCATTTTTTGTGTTTGTGTTGCAGAGAGGGTAATTTTTGCTGCGTTGTTATTTACTTCAAGGATACCAAGGTCTACCCCTTCCCCCGCCCCAGTACTGACAAAATAATAGATTTGGGTAGCATTGCTTGTTTTGATTGAAATCTCAAGTGGTTGCCCTAGGACGATTTGAGATGGTAAATCCATCTTGGTGATTTTTGGCAGATTCACATTTTCAAATTTTTTCCAGTATCCAGCTTCAAACGGATATGTCGGATCATCAAAGGATCGGATAGTTATCGCTCTTGCCTCAGGAGAATAATTCTCAAGGTAGAACGGGCCATTGCTTATAATAGCATGGTTTTTGTTTTCTATCCATTTTATTGCGGATTCATATCTTGAATCATAATATTGTGAAACATTATCAAATGGCAATAGTGCCGCAGGAATGTATTTTGTTTTTTGAAAGTCGCTTAGCGTCTCTTTTACCAGCAATGCGTCACGTGGAACTATTAATGAAAGCCAGTTCAGGTTTTTTGCCTGTGCATCAGTTCTTGAAAATGATGCCTTGCCATCAAGGACTATCTTCTCCATGGAAGCAATGATTTCCCATGGTACGACAGGCCAGATGCTTGCCCATTCTGCAATTTCAGAGTCATCAAAATGCCAATAATTGACATATACCTCTATTGTGTGGTCATCTATTGGTCGAATTCCAACAAGTGTCTTTTGGGACTGGCTTGCCTGAGGCGAATATGCAGAATCAAATGTCTTATCATTTTCCGTTTGCGGTGAACCCCATTCAGACGAAAAATATGCAGAATACAAAACATCGTTCATGTCCATTTTTTGCCCGCCGTGCCAGTTGCCCCACGTAAGATCAAATGTAACTTTGCTTGTTGCCCTCATCCCAGGGCCCACATTTGTCCATTTTTGCAGAATTGGATTCCAAATTATTGCATCAGATGGCACGTCAAGACGTCCGTTAGGCCCTGCAGTTTCAATCTTCCAGTTTTCCCGTACAGAAAAGTTTTGTCCAGAGTAAGGGTTTTTGAAAATTCCAGGATCATAAAGTAAGTCCCAGATATTTTTGCTATAAGCATCAGCCAGCCCTCCAATTGGATTCCATGCGCCCTGATAGATTTGTTTTACACCAATTTTCAGACTATCATCATTTGATCTCACATTGATTGGAGTTAGTCTATTTGTTATGCCACCGCCAAAATCGTTTATGACTCCACTAATTCTTTTGTTTGCGACATATGGATCAATTTTGCTTGCAAGAAAGACCCTTACAGATTCCCTGACTCCTTCTGAGACGGCATCGCGAATCAGGTCTTTTCTTTCTTCCGCGGAGGTAAAATTGCCAGAATAGATTTTTTGTGTGGTGTCATCAAGGCTTGGATTTTTGTAATTCCAGTAAAACGGATTGTTAAATCCAGGCATGTTTGAAAACCACGGAGCATACATTTGGGCAGGACCAAGCGAATCATATTTTACAAATGCTGAGCGCCCAGCCCAGCCTTCGGTGTATAGGCTCCATTTTAGATCAGACGGATTTGAGCCATATACTGTAACATATGCCTTGTTCAGGTCTCCAAAATCCTTGTGTACCACAAACCCAATCTTTTCTAGCTCAGAGGATAGAATTTCTCCAATTGACTTTCGTATTGGATCGTCATTTCGGATAAAAATTGTAATTTCTACAGGCTTATTGTCATAATACCATTTCCCCTCAGTTTTTTGTGCTCCCTTTTCTGTCAGAATTTTTGATATGACTTCATTTGCATATTCTGGATTATATCGAAAATGAAACTTTTCTATTTCGGATAAAATCGATAGATAATCAGGATCATATGGGCCATAATTTGACACCATTGGAATTCCATACCCGCCCATCAATTCATCCACTACAAGTTTTCTGTCAATTAGATAATTTAGTGCAAATCTTATTTCTTGATTTGAAAACGGGTTGAGGTTTTTGCCTTCTGCAGGATTGATAAGAATACTATAAGAGCCCCCCGTAACATAAAACACATCTAGATTTTGACGAGATTCTGGAGTTTCCAGTAGTTCT